>CAKZPJ010000082.1 GCA_937138955.1 uncultured Flammeovirgaceae bacterium
AAATATTCCTAACGTAGAATGCGCAGCTCTGTGTGATGTAGACGCAAATGTGTTAGAAAAGCGGGCGAGCGAAGTGGAGAAGATGACTGGAATACGACCGAAAACCTACGGTGATTACCGAAAGCTTCTGGAGCAAAAAGATATTGACGCAGTAATTATTGGTACTCCCGATCATTGGCACTGTTTAACGATGGTAGATGCCTGTGAAGCTGGAAAAGATGTATACGTAGAAAAACCGATTGCCAACTCCATTGAGGAATGTAACTTAATGGTAAAAGCCGGCGAACGTTACAATAAAATTGTACAGGTGGGTCAATGGCAGCGCAGCGACGAGCATTGGGATCAGGCATTGGCATACGTGAACTCTGGTAAATTAGGCAAAATTAGGTTGGTAAAAGCTTGGGCGTATATGGGCTGGGTACCTCCCGTTCCATCTGTGCCAGATCTTAATGAACCACCTGCGGGAGTAGATTACAATATGTGGTTAGGACCTGCGCCAGATCGCCCGTTTAACAAAAACCGTTTTCATTTTAACTTCCGTTGGTTTTGGGATTACGCCGGAGGGCTAATGACGGACTGGGGAGTGCATTTAATTGATATGGTTTTGGCCGGGATGAATGCCGCTGCTCCTAAGTCGGTGATTGCTTCGGGCGGAAAATTTGCTTATCCTGATGATGCTCAGGAAACGCCAGATACTATGCAGGCGGTTTACGAATTTGAAGACTTCTCTATGCTTTGGGAACACGCAATGGGTATTGACTTAGGACCGTACGGAAGAGGGCACGGCGTAGCTTTTATTGGAAACTTAGGCACCTTGGTAGTAGACCGTAGCAAGTGGGAAGTAATTCCCGAGACAGAAGATGGGAAATATAAAACAGAAGCTTTGCCGATGCGAAACCGTCGGGGCCCCAGTGGGTTAGATAAACACGCCGTAGATTTTATTGAGAGCATTAAAACTCGAGAAAACCCCATTTGCAGTATTGAGGTTGGACGCTTGGCAGCGGTCAATGCTCAATTAGGCAATATAGCCTTTAAGACCGGGCGCAAAGTACATTGGAATGATCAACAAGGACAGTTTAAAGATGATGCCGAAGCCAATGCCCTGCTCAAAGCTGAGTATCACGGAAAGTGGAAGTTGCCTTCCGTTTAGATAGAAATTATAATCATACAATACATTTAATGAACACAAGACACATTTTAGCCAGCCTATTATTACTATTTATCTCCTCATCGCTTGTAGCCCAACAGTTTAAACAAGCAGATGAGTACAAACCAGAAGATACCGAATTCTGGGATCCTGAAGTTGAAAAAGTCGATCCAGGTGAAAGTAACGCTACCCCTCCTTCTGACGCTATTGTACTATTTGGTGAGAACGATCTTTCCAACTGGGAAAGTGTTGAGGGCGGAGAAGCTCAGTGGGATGTGACTGGCAACTATTTTACGGTAAAACCAGGTACGGGGCCAATCAAAACCAAGGAAGATTTTGGTAACTTTCAATTGCATATTGAGTGGCGCTCACCCCAAGAAATTGTGAGTGAAAGCCAAGGCCGGGGGAACAGTGGAGTATTTTTGCAGGGGTTATACGAGGTACAGGTGCTAGACTCTTACGATAATCGTACCTATGCTAATGGTCAAGCTGGTAGT
The DNA here is from genome assembly GCA_937138955.1 of uncultured Flammeovirgaceae bacterium. Lineage (GTDB taxonomy): Bacteria > Bacteroidota > Bacteroidia > Cytophagales > Cyclobacteriaceae > Tunicatimonas. The sequence goes on from CAKZPJ010000082.1 coordinate 1,645, forward strand.
ATCTACAAGCAGTCGCCCCCCTTAGTAAATGCCACCCGGTCACCACTGGAGTGGGAAGTATATGACATTATATATACTGCCCCAGAGTTTGATGAGAAAAACGGAGCTTTAGTTGAGCCAGGTTATGTTACCGTACTGCACAACGGAGTGGTAGTACAAAACAATACGAAGCTGCAAGGAACTACTGCATACATCGGTACCCCTCAGTGGAAAGCTCACGGCGATGGTCCCATCGTTCTGCAAGACCACAGCAATCCGGTAAGCTTTCGCAATATTTGGATTCGTGAATTATAGTTAGTTATCAATGTTAAAAGGCTATTTGGGGCGGGGTCTTGTATTTATGTAATTCAGAACATTGTTTCACAGCTTACCCAGAAGACAGCCTGAATCCCCAAGTAGAAGAAAGAAAGCTATATTATTCGAAAATAACGGACTTCATCAATGCTCTACAAAGTCATTAATATACTGCTCACTCTACTCTTTGCGTTATTTGCCTACTTTCAGTTAAATGACCCAGATGCTTTCACCTGGGCATTTCTGTACGGGTTTGTAGCAGTAATGACTGGAATGGCCGCCTTCAATCGGTATAATTTGGCCTTTCTTATTCCGGGTATTGCCATCTTCACGCTCTACTTCTTTTATCTTACCCCGGGTATTCTTGACTGGATTGCAAGCGATGATAATCTGGTAGGGGTGGAAATGACGGATGATAAACCCTACATTGAAAACACTCGCGAAGCCTTTGGACTTTTAATGGCTCTAGTAGCCTTGTTATTTGTACTGGCTCAGCAAATGTGGTCTCATAAATTAAAATAAGCAGCTAATGATGGTGAAGCGAGCGGGAATAGTGGGGGCGGGCATTGCTGGAATTGCTTCATCTATTCGTTTAGCCAATAAGGGCTACCAAGTAGATGTATACGAGGCTAACGCCTACCCCGGCGGCAAATTAAGTGAAATTAAGCTGGGCGATTACCGCTTCGATGCTGGTCCTTCTTTGTTCACACTGCCTGAATTAGTAGAAGAACTATTCATGCTTTCGGGTGAGCAAACTCAAGATCATTTTGAGTATCAACAGTTGCCGGTCGCTTGTCATTATTTCTACGACGACGGCACCTTTCTGCAAGCTTATGCCGATCGAGAGAAATTTTTGGAAGAAGTAAGTCAAAAAACCGATGAGTCACCTAAGACTATTCAGGCCGCTTTAGACCGTAGTTCTCATCTTTACGATACGCTGTCAGACTTATTTATGAAACGTTCGCTACATCGTTGGCAAACGTTTGTGAATAAGAAAGCTTGGCGAGCCTACGGTAAACTGCATCGGTTTGATTTTTTTCGAAGTATGCACCAAGCTAACCAGCAGCAGTTTCAGGATGAACGGGTAGTACAATTATTCAACCGCTACGCCACTTACAACGGTTCTAATCCCTACGAAGCCCCTGCTACGATGAATATTATTCCGCATCTGGAATTTAATATCGGAGCATACTTTCCAACTCGAGGTATGTATTCAATTACCGATAGTTTATATAAGTTGGCTCAACGGTTAGGAGTACAATTTCATTTTCAGTCTCAGGTGGAAGAGATCAAAACTAGTAACTCAGGAGTGAAAGGAATTAAAGTAGAGGGGGAATTGCAGGAGTACGATGTGGTGGTAAGCAATATGGATGTGGTGAATACCTATCGTAAATTATTACCGGATGTAAAACCACCAACTCGTTTGCTGAATCAGCCTAAATCTAGCTCGGCACTTATATTTTACTGGGGCGTTGACCATTCTTTTCCTGAGCTAGATTTACACAACATTTTCTTCAGCCGAGATTATCAGCAAGAGTTTGAGCATATTTTTCAGAAGAAAACCATTCACCAGGATCCCACGGTCTACGTTAACATTACCGCCAAATACAAAGCAGATGATGCTCCGCCTGGTGCAGAAAACTGGTTTACTATGATTAATGTGCCCAACAACGATGGACAAGAGTGGGATGCTTTAATCAATCAGGCTCGTAGTAATATCATAGATAAAGTTAGCAATCGGTTAGGAGTAGACGTAGGGTCAAAAATTGTAGCTGAAGATATTCTTGACCCCCGCACCATCGAAAGCCGGACGTCTTCTTCGCAAGGTGCTTTGTACGGCAACAGTTCTAACAATCGCTACGCAGCTTTTCTACGGCACGCAAACTTTAGTCGTAAAATTAAGGGGCTATATTTTTGCGGAGGAAGCGTTCACCCTGGCGGAGGAATTCCGCTCAGTTTACTTTCAGCAAAGATTGCGGTAGACCAGATAAGATAATGATTAATTGCGATCCATTACTCATCAGTCATTATTTCAGGCTTTGATAGTAGCCATCGCTGAATCTTCACCGACTAATTGTCGGTATCGCTCGTAGCGAGTTAAAATCTCACGAACATAATTTACTGGCTCCGCTCCACGCACGTAGCCCGACTTAGCCACCGGATCATTGTAGTATTCTGGCTTAGATTTTAGTAATAGATACTTCGATACACTAGCCCATTTATCAGGGTTTTTATCATACTTACGAGCCAATCGGCGGGCATCTAAAACGTGGCCCTGACCGGCGTTGTAAGAAGCCAGTACGAACTTGATTCGTTCCTGATCGTCAGAAATGTATTTCTCCCAAATTTTATCTAGCCAGTTTAAGTAAGCTACCGCCGCCTCCAAACTTTGGGTGGGACTTTGCATATCGCTTACACCGTACATTTCTCCGGTAGCCGGCATAAGTTGCATCAGACCTACTGCCCCAGCCCATGACTCAGCACTGGCATCAAACTTAGATTCCTGGTAAGCCTGAGCAGCTAATAACCGCCAGTCCCATCGTAAACTATCAGCCGCTTGCTTAATAATATCATCGTAAGGCGAAATAGTATTGCCAGTAAGTGATGAATAATCGCTACGTACCCGACGTAAGTTTGCTTTAGGGCTTTTGTAGTACTTGTTGTAAATGACGTAATAATCAGCTTCTTGCTTCATGCCGCGTATCCAACTATTAACTGCTCCTAGTAAATTAGGAGCATTAGCTCGCGTAGCCCAAGCAATTTTTTGCGGAAAACTAATTGGAGTATTTACATCAATGATAGAGTGATAGGTGGCGTTTACTAGCGCTAAATCTTCTTTGGCTACAGTAAAGTCAATTTCTCCATCAGCCACCATTCTAATGAGTGTTTCTGAATCTAACTCCTTTTCTACAATCTTAATTTCGCCTCCAATTTCTTCGGATAGATTTTCTAAGCGGGTAGCATAAGAAGAACCAGCCGGAACCCATACTTCTTTTTCATCCAATGCTAATGGATTACGAATCAAGTATTCTTCAATCTGGTGACGCTTTCGCTGTCGCCAGTTAGGGGGCTTGCGCTGAATAAGCACTTGCTTTACCTCATTGTGATGCTCAGTAAATGCCACTCTTTCTTTATGCTGAGTAGTAACAGCCATGTTGTAGGCAATAATGTCACCTTCGCCGGAATTCAGCATTTGAAAAGCTTCCTTTACGCTATTAGTTAGCTTAATGTTAAGTTCTAAGTCTAACGATTGAGCCAATCGGTTCAGTAACTCGTATTCGTATCCCATCGGTTGCCCGCGGTAAATAAAGTAACCAGTAGAGCTATTATTAAGAATAGCAACCAAGGTATCGCGCTCCTGTATCTGGCTTAAGTCTAACTCAACCGGATCGGAGTCTTGTTCCTTTACTTCAGCTTGCTGAATCATTTTTCCCTCTTCTTTACAAGCAAACGCCAGAATCAAGAAGAAGGGAAGCAGAGCAAACCTTATAGATACTTTGTCAAAAAATGTTTTCACTTTATTATAATTAAGATAGCATTGTTTGATTAGCAATCAAGAACACTATCTATGTAATCTTTGGTATACAGAACCAATATTCTGATTTTCTTTAAATTATCTGCGATCTATTTTAATAATTCGCAGGGGGAGTAACGGAATCTTTTTCAATAAGGCTTAATTTACTTAACGCTCAAAGATATTTTGTAGTTATAATACAAATATTACATACGTTATAAAATCTAAATTATAGAAAGTTTTTAACAATAAAAATAAATATTTGTATTATTTTAATTTTCATTTTATTGAGAAGGCTGTACGGAAAACTGTATTCTGAATTAGCAATAGAGCTAAAAGAACTAAATTATGCGACCATTTCGTCTAAGAGGCAGTTTCGGCGTACTAACAAAAATGGGTATTACAGCATAATATTGTCTGCTGCGGGTCAACAACCTATTGAAATTGAAATATTCTTAGGAATCAGAATTGATATGGTAGAAGATTTAGTATACCAATTTACAAATGGATTAAAGGAGTATGGACCATACAGCACCACTTTAATTGTTCCAACTAGAAAAATATCGAGCGAGTCACAATATTATTATTCCTTAGCCACTGAGAAAGATATTCCAAACATTCTACATAAGATCATACATTTTCTAAATGGGCAGGGATTCCCCTTCTTAGCAGAATACGGCAACGTTAGAGCATTAAACGAACTGTATAATCAGTACCCTGAACAAAAACTGACCTACATAACCAATGAATTCCACCGAGCCTTGCGCGGAATAGTATTAGCCAAACTGGCTCAGCAACCCCAGTGGAAGAAGTTAGTAGATCAGTATCGAGCTAAATTACAGAAGCGAGGCTTACCCGAAGTGCAGATGCAGAGCTACGAACGGTTAGTTCGATTTTTAACCAACTATTCGTTTAGCTAGATAGCAAGCCTGGGCGCCGCTTTTGGGTGCGAACCACTGATTGTTCCTCGCGCCAATCATCAATTAACTTCTGATTACCCGAAAGAAGTACTTCCGGCACTTTCCAACCACCAAACTCTGCTGGGCGTGTATAAATTGGGGGAGCTACCAGATCATCTTGAAAGGAATCGGACAAAGCGGAGGTTTCATTAGACAGCACTCCGGGGATAAGTCGGATAATAGAATCGGCTAAGACTGCGGCAGCTAATTCGCCTCCCGAAAGTACGTAATCGCCAATGCTGATTTCGCGTGAAACTAAATGCTCCCGAACTCGCTCATCAACTCCTTTATAGTGACCACACAGAATGATAATGTTTTCCAGTAGCGACAGCCGGTTTGCCATCTTCTGAGTAAGCAGTTCGCCATCCGGACTCATATAAATTATTTCACTGTACTTTCGCTGAGATTGCAGAGATTCAATACACCGGACAATGGGTTCAATCATTAGTACCATGCCAGCGCCGCCGCCAAACGCATAATCGTCTATCTGTCCGTGTTTGTTCACCGCATATTCTCGCAAGTTATGAACCTGTACTTGTACAATTCCCTTATCTTGCGCTCGTTGAAGGATAGAATGAGAGAACGGGCTATCTAGTAAAGCCGGAACACAGGTAATAATATCAATTTGCATAGCTTGGTATTTTGATGATAAAGGTAAAAATGAGAGCGAATTGTTCATAACCTATTCTTGATATAGTACGGCGATTATGTATTCGGGTGTTATTGTATTACTGTATTCAGGTAAATACAGTAACTTTGAGCCTTAGGCGGTCACTGCCAAAACACCTAAACGCATCAATACTAGACCCTGGCCTCAGATAAGTTCCGGGGTATCTGGGGTGGAGATAATACTTCGCAACGCACGACGGTCATCAAAACACAATAAAACCATCAAACTATGAGAAAAAAGATTATTGCTGGCAACTGGAAAATGAATAAAACTTTAGAAGAAGGAAAAATTCTAACATCTGAAGTCGTAAATATGGCGAAAGATGAGCTGCGCGATGATGTACAATTAGTACTTTGTACGCCCTTTATTCATCTAAGTAACCTACAGACTATGTTGGCGGATTCTACCGTTGCGCTGGGAGCACAAAATTGCAGCAACCATGCTTCTGGGGCATACACTGGAGAAACCTCAGCGGCTATGCTCCAATCTATTGGAGTAGATTATGTGATACTAGGCCATAGTGAGCGACGAGAATATTTTGGTGAAACGGATTTCTTACTAGCTGAGAAAGTAGATATAGCATTAGAAAATGGTTTGATTCCGATTTTCTGCTGTGGAGAACCACTTGAAATACGAGAGAGAGATGGCCAGCAGGCCTACGTACAGCAGCAAATCGAAGAGAGTTTATTTCACTTAAGTGATGAGAAATTTGGTAAAATAGTCATTGCTTACGAACCTATTTGGGCAATTGGTACGGGTAAAACTGCGAGTTCCGATCAGGCGCAGGAAATGCACGCGGCCATTCGCAAGCAGATTACGGAAAAATACGGCGAAGAGATAGCAAATAATACCTCAATCCTTTACGGCGGAAGCATGAAGCCCGCCAATGCTGAAGAACTTCTATCTTGCATGGATGTAGACGGTGGACTAATTGGCGGAGCCTCTCTCAAGTCGCGCGACTTCGTAGATATTGCTAAATCATATTAATTGTTGTGTTCGGGTGTTCTTGTTTTCAGGTTCTACAAAATTTGAAATGTATGAACACACAAATACGTGAACACATTGAGATGTGAAACAATACATTGCCGTAGAAATTAAGTGTAGTGAGTCGCTTCGGGAAATACTGATAGCTGAGTTGGGCGAAGCACAGTACGATTCGTTTCTGGAAACCGAAGACGGGTTGGAGGCCTATGCCGAACGGGAGCATTTTGAGCAATTGAGGCTAGAGGAAATACTTCAGCAATACGACCTGTCTGCTGCGGATTATCAGGTGCAAACCGTGGAGGAGAAAAACTGGAACGTAGAGTGGGAAAAGCATTTCGACCCTATCGTAGTAAACGACCAGTGTTTAGTTAGAGCCACCTTTCATCAGACTGATAAAAAGTACCCCTACGAAATTATTATTGACCCGAAAATGGCCTTTGGCACCGGGCATCATGCGACGACCTACTTGATGTTACAGTGGCAATTGGAACTTGAGCAGGAAGGTAAATCAGTGCTTGATGCTGGTTGTGGCACCGGAGTGCTAGCGATTATGGCGAACAAGCGAGGAGCGACTAAAATCGCGGCCTTTGATAATAACGAGTGGGCAGTAGAAAACAGTCAAGAAAATCTGGAACTGAACCAGTGCTCAGAGGTTCAACTATTTTTGGGAACGATACAAGATGTAGATCCTGAACAATCGGTAGATTTGATTCTGGCCAACATCAATCGCAACGTACTGCTGGAAGAAATACATTTATACGCTCAACGATTAAAATCTTCCGGGAAACTGTTACTCAGCGGATTTTTGGAAGCCGATCAAACCCTGATCGAGCAAAGAGCAACTCAGGCTAGCCTACAATCAGCAGGGGTGAAATACCACAACGGTTGGGTGGCATTGTTGCTTGAGTGGACATAAAGTAAGAACATGACGGTTCGCCACGCGATTAATCATGTTCTTGCTAAGTACTACAACATTCACTCAAAAAGTACATACCTTACTTCTGTAATATTATCGTGCGGATATAATTTCACTTCTGGCTAAATTTTTTCGTTGGTAAAACGTTATGGTCTAGACAGGTACGTGAATAAACAAGTGGTATGAAGGCGAAGTATATTTTCTTCACATTATTGCTGTATACGCAATTAGGCTGGGCGCAACGCTACGAATTTAGCGATAGCCTCACTTATGGTGATCAGGTTAGGGAGTGGTTTTCTCAAGCTAGCGACAGCAGTACCATCAAATTAGGGGAGCAATTTGCGGTTTTCTGGGATGGTAGTGCGTTATCTTCTACCCAAAAAGATACGCTAACCGCCATAACTACCCAAATGCTAGCTAAAAATTACAAGCTCAAGCCCTACCTAGCCGACTTACACGCTACGGTACTGTATGCAGTAGACTCAGCAGATATCAGCACTTCCAATCTGGATGCCATGTTGGGAATGCTCCACAAAATGACATTGTACAATGAACGCCGGGCAGTAGGCTACGGTTTGAACACGCTAAAATCATTCTTTGCCGAAGGAGCCATATATCGGGTTAACTACAATAAACTATACGCTGATGCAGGTGGCTATTCGTTCGAGTTTATTCCAGCCCCGGCAGATGAGTTGATACCGGAAGAAGAGTTGAGTGAAGGCGAAGATGAGTTTTTGAGCGAAGAAGATCTGTGGTCAGCTGAGGAGGAAGAAGTCGCCGAAGAAGATGCGTGGGGTGATGATGCCTGGGGGGACGACGATGCTTGGGCCGATGAGGACTGGGGCACGACCGCTGATGAAACGTTACCTGAAAGTGAAGAAGAGGAAGAAACCGATATTCTGGACTACTTAATTCAGGAACCTATTCAACCCGAGCTAACTGGAGCGGTTATGCGCTTTCAGAAAGTAGACCTCACATTCGCTACAACTTTTGATACCGCTTACCTTCGTCAAACGAATGGTGCCCTGATGTTGAAAGACCAACTGTTTGTAGGTGAGGGTGGGAAGTTTGATTGGACAATGGCTGGCCTGGGTGAAGATTCGGTGTATTGTACGCTAGGCAAGTATAACTTTGATATTAGGGTACCTAAGTTGAATGCCGAAAAGACAACGATGACCTACGTTGGCAAAGTTAAAGAGCCAGTAGAAGGGTTGTTTGAGTTTGCCAGTGAGCGCCACCAAGGACTAAACGATGCCCGTTATCCCCGATTCAAAAGCTACCGTAGTGATATAGCGGTTAGCATTTACGATAAGCAGGAAATTAATCCTAATCAGGTCTCCCTCATTGGCGGATTCTCACTGGTGGGCAGCCGGATTAGTAGTGCTTCTTTTTACGAAGGTGAAACTACGGTAGAAGTACACGAAAAGGGTGGCAGAAAATTTAAAGCTACTTCGATTCGTTTTGGTATTACCGATTCACTAATGACCAGTAGCCAAGCAGAAGTTGTTATTTACCAGAACAACGACTCCATTCACCACCCGGCAGTGAAGTTTAAGTATATTCTGGATTCTTCGTACTTAGTACTGCAAACTACAAAAGGCGATTTCAAACGCACCCCTTTTATTTCTACTTTTCTTCAAATGGAGATCCAGGCCGATATGATTCAGTGGAACTTACAAACGGATAGTTTGGCCATCTCCACACTTTCGGCTCGGGATAAGGTGCCGGTTCTGTTTAAATCGCAGGAATATTTTAGCGAAGAGCAATTTGACCAACTGGGAAGAATGTACGACTTTCATCCGCTAATTATGGCGGTGAGCTACGCCCGCAAAACCCGGAGTGGCACTTTTTACGCTGATGACATGGCTCAGTCTCTCCGGAAGAACCCAAAAGTTATCCGCGCAGCCATGAAAAGTTTAATGGGGCAAGGGTTTATTGAGTACGATGAAGAATCGGGTGAAGTGATAATGAAACGCAAAGCGTACCACTACGTACTGTCCAAGGCTAAGCGAAAAGATTTTGACGACCTGTTGATTCCCTCTTTTGCCAGTAATGGACCTAACGCAGTGCTCAACTTAGATAGCATGGCGCTGGCCGTGCAGGGTATTGAGAAGTTTACGATCAGTAACGAGCTCAATGTGCAAATTATACCAACGAACAACGAAGTGACCATGCTGGGCCAGCGGGATTTTAAGTTTAATGGTGTACTACAGTCCGGTAACTTCGAGTTTTCAGGAAGAGATATCACGTTTCGTTACGATAGCTTCCTCATCAATTTACCTAAGATCGATTCTATTTCATTTTATTTACCGGATGAAAACGGCAATCGTAAAAAAGTAAATAATTCCCTCCAAAGTGGACTAGCGGCTGGAATGCAAAATACTTCTGGGACGCTATTTGTGAATGATCCAAAAAATCGCTCGGCTCGCAGCAAAGATCCTAGCTTCCCTAAATTCGATGCGGAAAATGGGGCGGTGGTGTATTTTGATAATAAAGATATACTAGATGGAGTTTACGATAAGTAGATGTACTACGTAATTCCCCCCTTTGATATTGATAGCTTGAACAGTACCGACCCTGCTTCTATCTCGTTTCCCGGAACACTCTATAGCGATATATTTCCCCCGGTAGAGGAGGATTTAAGCGTATTACCCGATAATTCAATGGGGTTTGTTCATAATACCCCAGCAGATGGATACGCACTATACGGGGGAACCGCCACATATAAGAACGACTTAAGTTTGAATGCTCAAGGATTGCGAGGAGTAGGAACGATTGACTATCTTACTACCGTGCTAGAATCAGAAGATTTTATATTCTATCTGGATTCGGTGCTGACTGTGGGTACAGTGGTGGATATGGAGGAAGGTAACTCAGGGCAAGCCAGTTTCCCGCAGGCGTATGTAGAGGATTATACGTTAAAGTGGCTACCTCGCCAGGATAGTATGTATATCACCAACAATGCTAAACCGTTTGAGCTGTACAATCAAACGGCTTCATTGGATGGTGGAGTTACTCTAACCAGCAATGGGCTACTGGGACAAGGTACATTACTAACGCGTGGCTCGGAGGCAATCTCGGATAAAATGGCCTTTGAGCAGAGTCAGTTTTCAGCGCGAAATGCCAGTTTTGAAATCAAGTCTGATAATACCAGGAAACCTGCATTAGCGGGAGAGGACGTTTACCTAAACTTTGACCTCGTAGCTAACCAAGCTAACATCAGCCCTGAGGTGAAAGGGGTAGCGGCTATTGGTTTTCCCTACGCTCAATTCCGAACATCAATTACCAAAGCCGTTTGGGATTTGGAGGAAGAGACAGTACGCATGAGCAAGCCCGAAGATGTAGCTATTGAAGACTCGTATTTTTATGCTACCCGAGCGGAGCTTGACTCCCTGGTGTTCAGTGCCGAAGAAGCGGTTTACCAAATTCCGCTGCAGGAATTAGATGTTTCGGGTATTCCGTACATTACAGTAGCTGACGCGAAAATTACGCCAGAGAATAACCAGGTGCAGATTCGGGAAAATGCTAAGTTTGATACCTTCAGCAACGCAACTTTAGTAATTGATACTCTGAATGAATATCACCGTTTATTCAACGGAACCATTGATATTATCTCACGGAATGAATTTCGTGGGAAAGCTACCTACGAGCTAGTATCGGCTAGCGATACTTTTGCTATTCAATTAACGGAATTTGTTATCGACTCAGCGCAAGAAGGAAGAGGAAGGCGAACCGAATGGGTGAAGCATACCGTAGCCGACGGAACAGTACAGGAAGCACAGAACTTGGTCATTTCTCCCGGGATGCTTTACCGCGGTAACATTCGGATGCATGCTGCTAAGGAAGCTCTAGAGTTGGATGGAGAAGTCAAGCTGGATTTCAAGACTATTCCCAACTATAATACCTGGATTAGTTACGCGAGTGAGGCTGGTGATAAAGAGTTAAGGTTTGATATTGCTTCCAGTACTACTGATACCGGAGAACCGCTTACGGCAGGGTTGCACCTGGACCGAAGCAATAGTTTATATATGACTTTTGTGACCGATCTTCGCTCACCCGAAGATCCCGATATTTTCCGACCGCAGGGTATGCTTGCGTTCAATGAAGAAGAGCAGAAGTACACTATCCGCGCTCCACAAAAGGATAAGCCCAACGCACTTTCGGGTGATGTGTTTACCTTCGACGAGAATGAGCAGTCGGTAGCCTTTGAGGGTAAACTGAATTTACTTCCTTATCCCGAAGCAGGTCTCACCATTCAAACGGCCGGAGCTGGTAAAGGAGATCTACAAACTAATGAGTATAAGCTAGACGCTTTCATGACCGTAGATATTGACTTGCCCGCACAAGCAGTGGAAATGATGGGTCAGGACTTGAATACTTCGCTTAATAAATCAGGAGCTCGAGCCGCTATTAGTGACCGAACTCGCTTGCTGTATAAACTGGCTGAATTTATCGGTGACCAAGCCGCTCGTGAATTTGATGAGCTATCTATTTCGGAGTACACCCCCATGTTTTCAATGGGTCCTCAGTTAGAAAAAACCATTGTACTAGCCGATGTGCAGCTAGTCTGGTCCGATGAGCACAAAGCCTGGTACAGTACCTCTCCGTTAGGAATATCAAATATACAAGAAACTGATATTAATGGTCAGGCTACTGGGTTTTTGGAAATTAAGCCTACCGATGAAGGAACAATTATCAACCTATTCATGCAGGCTACCTCGGACTCTTGGTACTATTTTTCCCATCAGAAC
>CAKZPJ010000083.1 GCA_937138955.1 uncultured Flammeovirgaceae bacterium
AACTTGCTTAGATTTTACCAAGAGCTACTTCAGCGAAATCGAATGCTAGCCTACTTAGGCTTAGTCCATGCGGTACTATTTCTTATTCTGCTCGCACTCTTCTTTATTGATGAACGTACGGTTATGGGAATAAATACCTGGACTAAGCCAATGAAGTTCGCTTTATCTATTGTTATTTATGTGTGGACAGTAGGCTGGTTCCTAAAATACTTAGCGACTTATCCTCGCTCAGTACGCATTATCTCCTGGGGAATAGCTGCTACTATGGTTATTGAGATTGTTTGCATCGTATTTCAGGCCACTCGGGGCGTCCAATCTCACTTCAACTTTTCCACCCCGTTTGACACCACTATTTTTGCTTTGATGGGAAATGCCATCGCTATCAACACACTACTTTTTGCCTGGATGACAATTTTGTTCTTTGTGGGAGAAACTAAGTTGTCACCTACCTACCTGTTAGCTATTCGCTTAGCGTTGCTATTGTTTCTGTTTGCCAGTGCCGTAGGCGGAATGATGGTCGGGCAATTTTCACATAGTGTGGGGGTGGCTGATGGTGGGGCAGGACTACCGTTTGTAAACTGGAGTACTGAAGGAGGTGACTTACGGATTGCTCATTTTATCGGAATCCATAGCCTACAAATTATTCCATTCTTTGCCTACCAGATTAAACAAAAACAATGGCAGAATACTCGTGCGTGGGTTTGGGTATTCTCAGTGATCTACACGGGTATTACCGTATTCATTTTTTGGGAAGCAACGAACGCTCGTCCGCTACTGAGTACACTTTTTCGTTAAGCAATAGAGGGTTTTCGGATAAAGCGAATATATTGACTCAAAGCTGATTGCTTTCAGCAATTAATTCCGCTAAGTCTTTTACAGCCACTTCGCCTTCTTTCTCCTTGTTTTTTATCCCATCGCTCATCATGGTCATGCAGAAAGGACAGGCTACCGCAATGGTTTTGGCTCCCGTTGCCAATGCTTCTTCCGTTCGTTCAATATTTACTTCTTTATTGCCGGGTTCGGCATCTTTAAACATTTGGGCACCACCGGCTCCGCAGCAAAGACCCTTGGTACGGCAGCGTTTCATTTCTACTAAATCGGCATCCAACGCTTCCAGCACCTCGCGAGGGGCTTCATAAATATTATTAGCTCGGCCTAGATAGCAAGAGTCGTGATAGGTAATCTTTTTTCCCTTAAAACTTCCGCCGCCCTTCATCGTAATTTTACCATCATTAATTAATTGCTGAAGAAAAGTAGAATGATGGATTACTTCGTAATTTCCACCCAATTCGGGGTACTCATTCTTAATGGTATTAAAGCAGTGAGGGCAAGCGGTCACAATTTTTTTGATCTCGTAGCCATTCAACACTTCAATGTTAGCTGCCGCCTGCATCTGAAAAAGAAACTCATTCCCTGCCCGTCGCGCCGGATCGCCAGTACAAGCCTCTTCCATACCCAGCACCGCAAACTTAGTACCTACTGCATTCAGGATTTTTACAAAAGATTTGGTAACTCGTTTGTATCGGTCGTCATAAGAGCCAGCACAGCCTACCCAAAATAATACCTCAGGCTTTTCACCTTTTGCCGCTAAATCGGCCATTGTTGGTACTTTTATTTCTTTATTCATATTAACTGAATCGTTAAATTGCTTAATGGCTAAATTGTTGATTGTTGAAATCACCTTTCACCTTTCGGTTTCTGGATTTCCGTCTCCGGTTTCCATTTTTTGTTCTTCGCTATTCAGTTCATCCGCCCAGTTAAACCGATCGGTGGGAGCAAATTTCCAGGGGGCAAAGTTATTTTCAATATTGGCGAACATTGCATTCCAGGAAGCGGGCGACTGAGCTTCTTCCATGGCTACGTAACGGCGCATCTGTAGAATAATCGATAAAGGATTGATATTAATCGGACAAGCTTCAACACAAGCATTACAAGTAGTGCAAGCATTTAATTCTTCTCGGCTGATGTAATCGTCTAGTAAAGTTTTGCCTCTCTCCAGATCATTCTCACCTTTATCAAGTTGCTGACCTACTTCCTCTAGGCGGTCGCGGGTATCCATCATAATCTTACGGGGCGACAGCTTTTTACCGGTTTGGTTAGCTGGACATTCTGAAGTACAACGACCGCATTCCGAGCAGGCGTACGCTCCCATTAAGTCAGTCCACATCAAATCGTTTACATCCTTAGCTCCAAATCGGCCTACCTCTTCTTCAGTATCACTTTCACTGCTCTCTGGTTGAGCACCCAACATAATCTGAACTTCCTTAGTCACTGCCGGCATATTATCCATCTGCCCCTTAGGTACCAAGCGGGAAAAGTAGGTATTCGGAAAGGCCAAAAAGATATGTAAGTGCTTAGAGTAAGTAACGTAGATGGCAAACCCTAAAATTCCGATAATGTGGAACCACCAGGCAAAGCGTTCAACAAATATCAAAGTATTAGTATCTAAACTAGCAAACAACGGCATGAGTAGCGAACTGAAGAACAAGGAACCAGTAGCTTCGTAGCCTGCATCCGGTTGAGATTGTAAAAGTTGATCAGTAGCATTCATGGTTAGAATGGCGAACATCAGAACAATCTCAATAACCAAAATTAGATTAGCATCTAGTTTGGGCCAAGCAGTCATTTCCTGAGCATGAAACCGCCGTACTTTCTGCACATTTCTTCGCCATAGAAACACTATACAGGCTAGAATAACCAGCACTGCTAGTGTTTCAAAGACATTCATGGCTACTAAATAAACGTCGCCTAAATAAGGCATAAACAGGCGATGGGTGCCTAGCAGACCATCTAATACAAATTCCAATACTTCTAAGTTGATTACGATAAACCCTACATAAATAAAGAGGTGAAAAATTGCGGGAATAATTCGCTTAAACATCTTCTGCTGACCAAAAGCCACTAATAGCATAGTGCGCCATCGAGCAGAAGGCTGATCGCCTCTATAAGTATCTCTACCTAGCAAGATGTTTTGCCGAATACGTTGAATACGTTTGGTCAGAATTACTGAAGCAGTTCCTACAATAATGATAAATACAATTTGTCCGAGATAAGCTAACATATAACTTTCTTTAAATTTTTTGCAGCATTCAGAATTTTATCTAGTTTTGTAGCCCGTTACGGTGATGTAGCTCAGTTGGTAGAGCATCGGACTGAAAATCCGTGAGTCGGTGGTTCGAGCCCACTCATCACCATTTCTTTTAAGCCTTCTTGCGTAGAGCAAGAAGGCTTTTCTTGTTTTTAAGCAACTTTCCTTCATTTCTTTCATAATACCACTCTCTTTACTACATGTAAATTTCTTAGAATTGCTTTTCGCAAATATAGTAATTATAAAATTTGTTATGCAAGCCTACTATTTCTAATAACGAAAGATAATAGCAAATACTTTATCATATCAGAAATTTATTAGCTTATATTTTGATATTTATTGAAAAAACAGTAAAGGAAAAGAATTCCCTTTTGTGCCCGTATGAAAATACAAATTTCTAATGAATACTATTTTCATGTTTAAATAGAAACATCTTGATAAAGATACTCTACCAATAATTGCAATTTACGTAAGAACTGGAATCGAAATTACATGTGTAGGTAAATCGCCAAAGCCCAATTTATATTAATGAAGCTAGCTAATACATTTGTATATGTCTAGTGCAAAAAGGAATTGAGAATGAGGCAAGTGAAGATAAGTAATTCGGTGATTTTGATAGTAGGGTTGTTCTACTCTTTACACGCCAATGCTCAAATTTCAACTCGAAAGCTAGAGGCGATTTACCTTTACAACTTCACTAAGTATATAAACTTTCCGGCAAATTCAGGCAGCTACGTGATAGGAGTACTTCAAGAGCAGAATGTAGCTGATGAATTACAGGGTAATTTAAAAAACAAGAGTGAGATCGCGGTGAAGACAATTAAATCACCCAGCGAGGCAAAGGTTTGTAATATAATTTATGTGCCGAAATCAGCCTCATCGCAGTTGGCTGAACTGGTATCGCAGATAGAAGATGCTGGTGTGCTTGTTGTTACCGAGGAAGATTTGGCTAGTGAGGGAGCCCCAGTAAGTTTTGTGGTAGATGGCTCTAAGTTAAGATTTAAGATTAATCAGCTAGCGTTAAAAAAGACTGGTTTACAAGCGAGCAGTAGCTTACTTAGTTTAGCAATTCTTATTTAACCGAAGCAATGAAAGATATAGGTTAGGTTGTGTAGTGTAGTAAAAGAGGGTCACGCTTAGATGACCCCTCCTTTACCTTCCTTCCAGACCGCGACATTGAAAATTTAGGTTAGGTTGTGTAGTGTAGTAAAAGAGTTGGGTCACGCTTAGATGACCCCTCCTTTACCTTCCTTCCAGACCGCGACATTGAAA
>CAKZPJ010000084.1 GCA_937138955.1 uncultured Flammeovirgaceae bacterium
TCCATCCGTACACACAGAGGCTTGTATCCCTCAGCTAGCCGATGGTTTTAATTTTGTGAAAAGTTATGAAGTTAATGGTGAGGGCGGAGCAAAAGAAAAGGTAGAATACTCATACGTTTTTGCCAAAGGCACTCAGTACTTTCTGAATATCTGTGCTGCTGGTGATCAAACCGATGGTATTATAGTGAGTCTATATGATTCTAACCGAAAAAAAGTGGGAACCAGCTTTGCAAATGGTAATTTCAATAAAGGAATTATTTATCCTTGTAATGCAACAGGTATTTACTATATAACATTTACTTTCGAGGGTTCTCAAAACCACTGTGGGGGAGCTGTCTTAGGATTTAAACGATAATTTAGGATAAGGGAGATATAAGTCGACCAAAAGAGCCTCGTGTAGAGGCTTTTCGTATTTATGATATATGGTAATAATTACTATTTGCTCATTGAAAGAATATGCTTTGCGAAATTAAACTTCTTGAATAGATAAAAGAAAAAAACCGCTCGCGAGCGGTTTTTTTCTTTAGGCTGCTTTAAGACTAATACTATTTTTTGCCATTAGACGAAGCCGCTGCGGTTTCAGCCAATTGGGCAGTATCAGCATCAACATCTTCTGGATTATCTTCCACGCCATTTATCTTATTTCTGATCTTTAGCTCTATTTCACCCATTAGTTCAGGATTATCTAGCAGAATGCGTTTTACTGCATCTCGGCCTTGTCCTAACTTTTCACTATCATAAGAGAACCAAGAACCCGACTTTTTGACGATCTCCATTTCTACTCCCAGATCAAGAATTTCCCCTACTTTGGAAATTCCTTCCCCGTACATTATATCAAACTCAACTACCTTAAACGGAGGAGCTACTTTGTTCTTCACTACTTTCACTCGGGTGCGGTTACCAGTAATGTTGTCCGCATTTTCCTTAATCTGACCAATACGACGGATATCTAAGCGAACAGACGCATAAAACTTCAAAGCGTTACCTCCGGTGGTAGTTTCAGGATTTCCGAACATCACTCCAATCTTCTCGCGCAGTTGATTGATGAAGATGCAGGTACATTTAGTCTTATTAATAGCCCCAGTGAGTTTTCGTAGTGCTTGCGACATAAGGCGAGCTTGTAATCCCATTTTGCTATCACCCATTTCACCTTCCAGTTCGCCGCGAGGGACTAGTGCGGCCACTGAGTCAATTACGATAATATCAATTGCCCCGGAGCGAATCAAGTGTTCAGCAATTTCTAGTGCTTGCTCACCATTGTCAGGCTGAGAGATTAATAAATTTTCGGTGTCAATACCCAGTTTCTCGGCATAATTACGGTCAAATGCATGTTCGGCATCTACTATAGCTGCAATACCACCGGCTTTCTGAGCTTCAGCAATACAATGCATAGCCAAGGTAGTTTTTCCCGAAGATTCCGGTCCGTAAATTTCTACCACTCGTCCTCGAGGAACACCGCCTACTCCTAAAGCAATATCCAGACCTAGTGATCCAGTAGGGATAGCCGGAATATCTTCCACACTGTCATCGCTTAATTTCATCACGGAACCTTTGCCATAGGTTTTATCCAGTTTATCAATAGTTAATTGAAGGGCTTTTAACTTTTCTGTTTGATCGCTCATAAATTAGTGATATGGTTGATAAGCAAATATACTTTTTATAAGTATTTATTACAAGAATATTACGTGAAATAAGAATGCCATATTTAAATGCGGAGTTACTAACTATTAGTAAATTTGGTAAAAATTATACAAAAGGTCAAAAAGTAATATGTTGATAATCAGTTATATACAAAAAGCCTGAAGTTTATTAACCAAAGATACGCTAAAAATAGGGCGCAGAAAACTTATTAGGATATGATAAAAAAAATATTCGTTGGACTGGCAATAGTGCTGGCGCTAGCACTAATCTGGCAGTATGAATTAGTCAGTTACGGAATTATGCAGGCTAAAGGTCAGATCAAAGTACTGTGGAACGCACGCCCAATTGATGAATTACTGGCTGATCCACAAATAGCTGATTCATTGAAACAAAAAGTGCAATTGGTACAGGAAGTAAAGAAGTTTGCTATCGATAGCTTGGGAGTAAATGATTCGGGTAGCTACAGTAGTGTGTACGATCAAAAAGGTAAGCCAATATTATGGGTTATTACTGCTACTGAACCCTTCTCGCTTGAAGATCGGAAATGGAACTTCCCTCTATTGGGAACATTCTCTTACAAAGGTTTTTTTGACTACCAAACAGCTTTGAAAGAAAAAGGTAAACTAGCTGAACAAGGGTTAGACACTGGCATTAGAACAGTAAGTGCTTGGAGTACTTTAGGGTTTTTTGATGACCCTATCTTATCGCAACTGCTTTTTAGAACGGAGGGACAGGTTGCCAATACAATCATTCACGAACTTACGCACGGTACTATTTTCGTAAAAGATAGCTTGCAGTTGAACGAGAATATTGCTTCGCTAATTGGTGATCAGGGCGCTCTTGTTTTTTTGTCTCATAAGCATGGCTTCCAGTCAGATGAAGTGCAGGAGTATACTAGCTATTTAGAAGATCGTAGAAGATATATCCGTCATATGTTGCGTGGTACGGAGCAGTTGGATAGTCTGTACAAGTCTTTTTCCAGTGATCTGATAAAGGCAGTTAAAATCAATAAGAAAGAAGCGCTGATTCAAGAAATAGTAGCAACCACTGATACACTAAATCTTAGGACTAGCCAGTATCAGAGAGTAAGAAGTAAACTGCAAAATTCAGATAAGCTTCCAAATAATACGTTTTTTAAATCGTATGTACGCTACCGTCGAAATATCGATGATTTAAGAAGCGAGTTGATTGAACGGTTTGCGGGTGACATCAGCCAATATTTGGTCTACTTACAGGAGAAGTATGACTAGCCGATGCTCTATATAGTTGCCATAAAAAAGAGCCGATGTTATACAAACGGCTCTTAGTGATATGCTCAAATCAAACTAAAACGTGTCAAGTAAGTAAATGGGGTTAATGAGTTTCACTAACTAAAGTTCAACAAGTATGCCAGTCACTGAAACCGGTAAATTGGATGATTATTAGTAGAGTAACTGTACACTTTCGGGCAGAAAATGTACGTTTATGTACAGAGGGCTCAGATTAAAAGCTAACAGAGATCCTACTAAATACGTATATATAATTAGAAAATATAATAGGGTGTACCAGTTTTGCATGATTTTTTCTTTTACAATCTAAGAACACGTAGGTAGCATGAAAAAATATTGGTTGATACTGGCAAGCGTCGCTTTTATAATAACAGCATTTCAGTATTCGGGACCGGAAGCTTTTCGTGATGTTTCGAATGAAAGTTTTGGTACCGGAGAGATACTGAAATACCGTATACACTATGGTTTTATTAGTGCGGCCGAAGCTATTATGCAAGTGCAAGACAATTACTACGATATTAATGGTCGATCTTGTTATAAAATTGATGTTTTTGGAAACACCACCGGATTCGCTGATGTGCTATACAGCGTTCGCGATAACTTCGGGGCTTACGTAGATACTTCTTCAATCTTGCCTATGCAATCGTACCGATATATCCAAGAAGGTGGATACCGTAAGAACGAAATGGTCAACTTTGATCATGAAAACGATATGGCTACGGTACTAAAGTTAGACAAGCAAACCCGAGCCGTGAAGGAGCGCGAGCGCTATCCAGTACCTAATAATGTAGTGGACATTGTTGGAGGATATTATTTTCTTCGCACACTAGATTATAGTGACTATAAAGAAGGTGATGTGGTTCCACTTGAAGGATTCTTCGATGAGGAGGTTTACAACATTGAAATTAAGATTATTGGTCGGGAGCTTCTTCGAACTAAGGTTGGTGAGATTAATGCTATTATAGTAGCACCATCTTTACCCGAAAATTCTTTTTTCGAGGGTGGTAAAGATCCCGTGAAGGTGTGGATATCGGACGATAGTAATAAAGTGCCGCTCAAAATCAAAGCCAAACTGGCAATTGGTGCTATTGAAATTGATATTAAAGAAATGCAGAATCTGCGTAACTAGCCGGGCGTTTCTCTCATTTCTCTCTGTCGCATGGGCATTTGGTCAATAATTCCAAAAAGTTTCTCAGTACTCAATAAGTTATTCTGATTGAGCTTCTGCCCTCCATCCTTTCCAATCAGTACTATAGTATATTCATCGTTTTGAGCCTGGTATTTTTTGCGTAGCTTCAAAGCTTGCTCTTCTTCCAGAAATTTACCCTCTGGATTAATAGCCTCTTGAGGTAAAATTTTAAAAATCAATAGATCGCGGTCATTCAGACCAGCTTCTTCTTTATCAAACGCTTGTAACTGTTCTTTATAAATAGCTGATTTTTCTGTATCAGCAAAGAGAAGCAATATGCGGTTTTCCCAACGATATTGATCCAGTACTGAGATATTTTGAGCTGCAAGTTTCATAGAGAAAAGGAATAATATTGGAAAAATCACTAAAAAAGATCGCATAAGCTGGTTATATATTACATCAGTAGTTTAACTAACAAGAAACAAAAACGTTTATTTTATAATTTTTTGAATAAAAACTTGACAAATACGACTATTATGGTACCTTTGTAATAATTAATTATGTTTATAATATATAAACAATAAGTAAAGTAGTAGTAAATAGTTGATAAAATAAATAAGTAGGTTCTCATGGTTATGCTCAATACTTACGCGCCCCCTCAGGCTGATACAAAACAACAGCAGTACAATGTGCTTCTACAGCAAATCCGAGATATTATTTACAATGAGAACGACTTGGTTGCTAATTTGGGTAATATCGCGGCGATCCTCCATCAGGGTATGAACTTCTCTTGGACTGGTTTTTACTTCGTAAAGAATGAAGAATTGATATTAGGGCCATTTCAAGGACCAGCTGCCAGGACTAGAATTCGAAAAGAAGAAGGAATCTGCGGAACAGCTTTCTCCAAAGAATGCACCGTGATGGTAGAAGACGTGGAAGAATATGTTGGTCATGTTTCGCTTAGTGAATATGATAAATCAGAAATAGCAGTACCGGCCTATTCGCGGGGTGAAGTTTCATTGATTCTGAATATTAATAGTCATCACCTCCATAATTTTACCGAGCTAGATAAGCGCAATTTGCAACAGGTGATGCACCTTATTGAAGAAGTACTATAGAACAAACACAGCTTACAACCAAACCAAGCTGTTACCGCCAGTTGTTGCCTCCTTGCAATACTGGCGGTTCTTTGTTTTAACCCTTTCTTTCACCGCTCCTCCAATTAAATCGTTAAGTTTGAACAAATTTAAACCTAACGATTGATCCTTATGAAATTACTATCTGGGAAAACTGCTTTGGTAACCGGAGCATCGCGCGGTATTGGTCATTCCATAGCTAAAAAATTTGCTGAACAAGGAGCTAATATTGCATTTACCTACTTGTCAAGTGTAGAGAGGGGAGAGGCTCTGGAAAAAGAACTAAGTGAGTACGGAATAAAGGCAAAAGGATATCGCTCAGATGCTTCCGATTTTAGTGCTACTGAGCAACTTATTAATACCGTAATTACTGATCTTGGCTCATTAGACATACTGGTTAACAATGCTGGAATCACCCAAGATACACTACTGATGCGTATGAATGAGGAAATGTGGGACAAGGTTATTGACGTAAATCTTAAGTCAGTTTATAATACCGTAAAAGCGGCCCTTCGCACTTTCCTTAAACAGAAAAGTGGTTCAATTATCAATCTGACTTCAGTAGTAGGCATAAAAGGTAATGCGGGGCAAGCCAACTACGCAGCTTCTAAGGCAGGAATTATTGGTTTTACCAAATCGGTAGCGCTAGAGCTTGGCTCCCGTAATATCCGAAGTAATGCGATTGCCCCTGGCTTTATTGAGACCGAAATGACGGATAAGTTAGATGAAAAAACAGTACAAAGTTGGCGCGATGCTATTCCGCTCAAACGAGGGGGTTCGCCTGACGATGTGGCAGACTGTGCCTTATTTCTGGCTTCGGATATGTCGGCTTATATTACCGGTCAAGTTCTACAAGTAGACGGCGGAATGCTCACTTAGTGCGAAGTGTTATAGTGGTAGTATACTTAGTACCTAGTGCTGAACTTGTCAATAAGACATAAGCCAACTATATTCAACACCCTAACACTTTTGACCTAGCTTTTTCGTTGTAAAAAGCAGAATAGCATCCTACTCTTACCACAAATCGACACATGCAAAAGATTCAACTTCTGTTCGATAATTCGCCTTGGCTGATTATTCCGAGTTTATTGGTAGGCTTAACCTATGCTCTTTTGCTGTACCTCAAGGGTAAAAAGCTTGGTACAGTTTCCTGGGGTAAAACAGTCAACTACGTACTCGCTGGGCTTAGGTTTGTATTAGTTACTTTGTTGTGTCTGTTGATTATAGGACCGTTTATTAAACAAATCCGTAATACTATTGAGGAACCGATTATTGTATTCGCGGTGGATAATTCAGCTTCCATCCAATCAGTTAGAGATAGTGGACAATGGATTCCGGAAGCAACTGCCCTACAAAATGAAATACAGCAGCAAGGTTATCAGGTAGAAACTCGGAGCTTTTCCTCAAGCGATGCGCTGGAAACAATTACCTTTTCCGAACAACGCAGTGATATAGAGGGTTTGCTATCAGATATTGAGACTGAGTACGAAGGAAGAAACCTAGCATCGGTCGTGCTACTGTCGGATGGTATTTATAATGAGGGTGTTTCACCTGCGTATTCATCCTATCCCTTCAAGTTGCACGCAGTAGGGGTAGGTGATACAGTACCTAAGCAGGACCTAAAAGTCAGCAACCTGTATTTTAACAAAATAGCCTATCAAGGGAACAAATTTCCGCTGGTGGCAGAAATAAGTAATACGGGTTTTAGCGGGGAATCAGTCGCAGTTTCAGTAAACTACCGCGGAGAAACTGTAGCAAATGAGCAAGTAACTTTCAATCAAGATCGCGGGATCATGAGAGTTGAGTTTTTGCTGGAGGCTTCGGAAGAAGGAATGAGCCATTACGTAGTAGCGGTAGAAGGTCTTGAGGCAGAATTTACTCAAGAGAATAATGTAAGCCATGCCTACATAGAGATCATCGAGGGCAAGGAGTCAATTTTGCTCGTAGCTCAGTCGCCTCATCCCGATATAAAAGCTTTAAAG
Organism: uncultured Flammeovirgaceae bacterium; assembly: GCA_937138955.1. Lineage (GTDB taxonomy): Bacteria > Bacteroidota > Bacteroidia > Cytophagales > Cyclobacteriaceae > Tunicatimonas. The sequence continues at coordinate 7,157 of CAKZPJ010000084.1, forward strand.
CTCGCCATTGAGCAAAACAAAAATTATGAAGTTGAAACCGCAATATTAGGACTGTCAGATTGGAATCCGTCAATGGTAGCCAATAGTAAATTTGATTTGGTTATTCTACACCAATTGCCGGGGCGAGGGCTGAATAATACCCAATTAAATCAGTTAGTACAGGATGCTAACGCTCTGTGGTATATCGTGGGCGAGCAGAGTAACATTCCGATGTTTAATCAATCGAACGGACTTCTGGAGATTATTAGGCAGAATAACGAAACTGATGAAGTGCGGCCTGTTTTTAACGCGAACTTTAATGGTTTTCAGCTTGAAAATGACTATCAAACAATTATTGAGGGTTTTATTCCACTAAAAGTACCATTTGGTCGAGTAAACTTTAAAGGAGAGAATACTTCTTTGCTCTATCGGCAGGTAGGCAATGTAAAGACTAGCCAACCCTTATTAGTTATGGGTGAAGTAGATGATAAAAAGCAAGCGGTTCTGCTGGCCGATGGTATTTGGAGATGGAGGTTGCAAGAGTACGCTAAAAACGAAAACACGCAAGCATTTGATGCGCTTTTTACTAAGCTAACCCAGTTTTTATCAGCAAAAGAGGATAAACGAAGGTTTAAGGTCTACCCGGTACGAAGCGAGTTTGAGGATACTGAGCCAGTAGTATTTGAGACCGAAATTTACAATGATATTTATGAAGAGGTTTATGGTCAATCAGTCAACCTTAGCTTAACGGGCGAGGATGGAGAAGGACGTAACTTCAGCTACATTACGAATGAGAACAATACCCAGTACCGTATTGGTAACCTGCCGGAAGGTATTTATAGTTATCAAGCCAGCGTTAGCCTAGATGATGAGCAGCTGACTAGTAGTGGTGAATTCAGTGTTCGGCACTTAGAGATTGAAACCCTCAATTTAACTGCTAATCACAATTTACTGCGTGAGTTAGCTCAAACTAGCGGGGGGCAGTTTACCACTGCGGAGAAAATAGATGTACTGAGCACAGTATTTCAGAATCAGAAACTGCAAAGTAAGATTTACACCAGTGAAGCTTTTCTTCCAATTATTAATCTGAAGTGGTTATTTTTCTTACTGCTGCTGCTGGTAGCCGCTGAATGGAGTATTCGGAAATATATGGGTAGCTACTAAAAAAGGGCATCACTAATGATGCCCTTCAAACGTTTAAACTGTACGACGGTAATGAATTATTTACTGTCGGTTTTCTTCTCTTTAGGAGTTTTCTTCTTCTTCAAACTAAGCGTAAGTTCTTCCCCCTCACCATTGTAGTCAGCTAAGATAGTGTCTTCTGCTTCAATCTCTCCTTTAAGTATTTCTTCCGCTACGGCATCTTCTAGGTACTTCTGTATTGCCCGATTTAACGGACGAGCACCGTACTGAGGATCGTAACCCTTATCAGCTAAAAAGTCTTTAGCTTTATCGGTTAAGTCTACTTTATAGCCTAGTGCCGTAATTCGAGCAAATAGCTTATTAAGCGTGATATCAATAATCTTATGAATATCTTCTCGCTTCAAAGAATTGAAGACAATTACATCATCCAGACGGTTCAAGAATTCGGGGCTGAACGTTTTCTTCAGCGCATTCTGAATGGTTGATTTCATAATATCATCCATACTCTCTTCTTTCGCCTTGGTAGAGAAGCCAATTCCTGAGCCAAAATCTTTCAAATCTCGAGCTCCGATATTAGAGGTCATGATGATGATCGTATTGCGGAAATCGACCCGTCGGCCCAAACCATCAGTTAGAATACCATCATCCAATACTTGTAACAAGATATTGAATACATCTGGGTGAGCCTTTTCAATCTCATCCAGTAGTACTACACTGTAAGGCTTACGACGAACTTTTTCAGTAAGCTGACCACCTTCTTCGTAACCTACGTAGCCGGGAGGCGCACCAACAAGGCGAGATACTGAGAATTTCTCCATGTACTCACTCATGTCAACGCGAATCAGAGCCTCTTCCTTATCAAACAGATAAGTTGCCAGCACTTTCGCTAATTCGGTTTTACCTACTCCCGTGGGACCGAGAAAAACAAATGATCCTATTGGCTTTTGCGGGTCTTTCAGACCAACTCGAGTGCGCTGAATAGCTTTAGTGAGCTTCTTGATGGCCTCTTCTTGGCCAATTACTCTACCGGTAAGCTGCTCGTTCATTCCCAGTAGCTTCTGACTTTCGTTCTGAGCCACCCGTTTAGTTGGGATTCCCGTCATCATGGCAATTACTTCCGCCACATTTTCTTCATCAACCGTATAGCGACGAGTGCGGGTTTCGTCTTCCCATTTGCGTTTCGCTGACTCAAGCTGATCAATTAGCTTTTTCTCTCGATCCCGTAATTGAGCCGCCTCTTCGTACTTTTGGCTCTTCACTACCCGATTCTTCTCTACCTTAATATTCTCAATGGCTTCCTCTAGCTTCACAATTTCGTCGGGTACATGAATATTATTGATATGTACTCGTGCGCCAGCCTCATCCATTACATCGATAGCCTTATCGGGTAAGAAGCGGTCGCTGATGTAGCGGTCGGATAATTTTACGCAGGCATCAAGCGCTTCCGGGGTGTACTCTACGTGATGGTGATTCTCGTACTTATCCTTGATATTATCTAGGATTTGCATAGTTTCTTCCGGAGTAGTGGCGTCTACCATTACTACCTGGAACCGTCGAGCTAGGGCACCATCTTTTTCAATGTACTGGCGGTACTCATCCAGTGTGGTAGCACCAATACATTGAATTTCACCCCGAGCTAATGCTGGTTTGAACATATTAGAGGCATCTAGTGAGCCCGAAGCTCCTCCAGCCCCCACAATCGTATGTAACTCATCAATAAACAAGATTACGTCCGGTGACTTTTCAATCTCATTCATCACCGCTTTCATACGCTCCTCAAATTGACCTCGGTACTTAGTTCCGCCTACCAAAGAAGCTAAATCCAGCGTAACCACTCGTTTGTTAAAAAGTACCCGCGATACTTTCTTCTGAACAATGCGCAGGGCTAGTCCTTCAGCAATAGCGGTTTTACCTACTCCCGGTTCGCCAATTAAAATTGGGTTATTCTTTTTACGGCGACTAAGGATTTGCGCTACTCGCTCAATTTCCT
>CAKZPJ010000085.1 GCA_937138955.1 uncultured Flammeovirgaceae bacterium
TTGTTAGGTATCATTGCCCAATGTTTAGTTACCCCTTTAACGTTTAATCCACTTTCATTGGCCTTCAGTGCTTTCCAGCCATCGGCTTGTTGGATGAGCAGTGTGCCGTAGCTGGCATTGTATTGCCCAACTTCAGGTTTAGCTCCTGAAAAGTTGCCACCTAGCAGTAAATCTAACTTTCCATCGTTGTTTATATCTTGCACTTTAACAGTTTGTACGGGCGAAAACTGCGCCTCAGTTGGCAGGGATTTCCTTTCAAATTTCCCTCTTTCATTATAGAATATACTACTTTCTAAAGTACGAACGTCACGGCGTACTGCCCCCTCTATTTGCTGTGGACTAAAAATATCTTCTATCGTTTTGCCTTGATAGTTGGCATACTTTAAAAATTTCTTTTTCAACTGAGGCACCTGCATAACCAGATCGTGTCTTAGCGTTAACGGATACGCCTGTTCCCCATTGTAAGTAGTGATTATTTGCTCGGCAGTACCATTACGGTCAAAATCATTAACCCATAGACTTATTGGTTTCTCTAGGCTAGCTTTAAACCGGGAGTTTAAGCCGTGGTTGCCCACTATTAGATCATGGTCACCGTCTTGATCTAAATCAGCTATCTCTACGCAGCTCCACCAGCCTTCGCTACCTGATAAATTCCAGGCTTCGCTGCTATTAATGAGCTTGCCTTGTTCATTTACAAATAGCTGAACGCCCATCCACTCCCCTACAACTACTAAATCCAAATCCTTGTCTTGGTCAATGTCTACCCACTTGCTGTCGGTAACCATGCCGATTTCTTTCAAGTCTGGAGCTACCTGACTGGTTACGTTTGTGAACTTACCTGCGCCATCGTTTTGTAGTATGTAGCCAGAAACGGGCACGCCGTACAGAAAGGGTCTTAGGCGCATTCCTACAAATAAGTCTTGGTCGCCGTCTTGGTCGTAGTCAGCGGCGGCTACCGTACCGGTACTTTCAAAGCGATAGGCTAGTGCCTCGGTATCTCGCTGGAAATTCCCTGCTCCATCATTCACGTACAGCCGGTCGGCTAAGGCCGAAGACGAACTGGGAAACTCGTTTCCGCCAGAACCTACGTAGAGGTCAAGATCGTTATCACCGTCCGCATCAAATAGCATAGCCGCTACATCTTCGCTAATTTTATCATTTTCAAAGTCCTCAGCTTGTCTATTAGCGAACAGCCCATTAGCCTGTTGAACAAATAATTCGCTTGCTTGGTCTTTAGCTCCACCTACATATATATCTTCTCTACCATCGCCATTCACATCGCCTACCGCTACTGCCGGGCCTTCCCGGGAAATCATGTGAAATAGCAATTGATCCCGGTCAAAATCAACAAAATCATTCTCTTGATGCATGAAGTCTAATCCTACTTCTTCGTTATTAACTTCGGTAAACCAAATATCTGAATCTACTACTTTGTGGGTACTTTCCTCCTTTTCTACGGCCTCAGTCTGAGGAACTACCACTTCTTGATTGGTTGGTACGTTTTGCTGCTTAGATACTCTTCCATCGGGCCAGTTTACTACCAGAGAATCTATTTGAGCCGTTGAACCAAGGCCAAATAACAGCCGTAAATCAACACTGGATTGGAAACCTCGCTGGGGAGATTGTTCCTGGTAAAAGAGCTTCCTGCCCGCCCACAAACTCACCTGAGCTCCCATTCCATTTGTGTTTTCCCCTTCGCCTTCTAAGACTACCCGCAGCCAATGATG
>CAKZPJ010000086.1 GCA_937138955.1 uncultured Flammeovirgaceae bacterium
TATTCGCTGAATTTGGTGTGTTTTTCTTTCACTAATGCTTAAGTAATGAACACTCACCGTGGAGGTTAACTCTTCGGCAACATAAACGTAGGGGGAGTTTTCTAGCTGGGAGAAATGGCGCGGGCCGGCACCTGCTTCAGTAGTCATATAGGCAACTGGTGCAAGTAGCGCATTTTTATCCTTCATCTCGTAAATCTTCAAATAGTCTAAGCCTAAATCAGCTGTGATAAAATAGTTGCTCTGAGGAATAGACTGAATTGAATGTACATGAGGTGCTTCCTGACGATTTGGGTTTACGCTACTTCCAGTATGTTGAATCGAGTCGGCCAACATCCCAATGGTTCCCTCTTCAATAGGAAATACTGATAATGAGCCCCCTCCGTAATGCGATACGTACAACCAGTCTTGTTCATCGTCTACCTGAACATGGCATGGACTAATTCCGTAAGATGAAATTTCGTTTAAGGGCGACAGTTCATTCGATTTTTTATCAATAGAAAAAGATGATACTGAACCCCAATCGGGATGTTTTTTTGTACCGCCTCGGTTAGCAGAATAGAGGTGATTCCCGTCTGGACTTATTGTTAAAAATGAGGGGCTTTCGGGAGTAATTACGGTTTGTTTTAATGAAAAAGACTGGTTTTCTCTATTAAAGGAATAGACATATATCCCTTCGCTTCCTCTGACTGAGTAGGTTCCTATATACAGAGTTTCTTGAGCGAAAGTCGTAAAATTGATTCCTAGTAGCAGAAAAAGTAAATTTAAACGGTTCATAATAGCAGATTAGTTGTACAATAACGAGTAAAATAGCATTATAACGAGTTTTATAAAATAAAGCGTGCGTTTTAGATAATCAATTGTGCAAACCTGAACCTTTCTAGAAAAGAAAATGTAGCTTTGTCGGATAGAGTACGGTATAGCTCGTAGTTTTACTAAATTACTTGTTTTATATAATACCCTATCTTATTACTTTATTTATTATTATTTATTCTTTTTATGAATTTATTCGTAGCAAAATTAAGTCCTTCAACAACTAGTGAGGACTTAAACGACCTGTTCGCCGAATACGGTGAGGTCGATTCAGCCAAAGTGATTTTTGACCGGGAGACTGGAAATTCTCGTTGCTTTGGTTTTGTTGAAATGTCAGATGATGAAGCCGCTAATCGTGCCATCTCTGAGCTTAACGAAGTTGAGTTTGATGGTAGCGACATTGTTGTTAAGAAAGCTCGCCCTAAAGGCGAAGGTGGAGGCGGTCAGCGTCGTTCCAACTTCGGTGGTGGCGGTGGTGGATACAACAGCCGATACTAAGATATTTTAGAAATATTGTATCAATTAAGAAGGGCAACCATTATGGTTGCCCTTCTTTTTTTTTAAAGTGCCTGTCCTCCCATAATCTCGTCTACAACTTCCGGATTCAGTAACGTAGAAGTGTCCCCCAAATTACTAGTATCTCCTTGCGCGATTTTGCGAAGAATACGGCGCATAATTTTACCGGAGCGTGTTTTAGGTAATCCGGGCACTAACTGAATTTTATCGGGCTTAGCAATGGGTCCGATAATTTGGCTCACTGTCTGTCGAATTTCATTCGCTAAGTTTTCTTCCGAACGATCCGTTAAATCGCAAATCACATAGGCGTAAATTCCTTGCCCCTTAATATCGTGCGGATAACCTACTACAGCGGATTCTACTACTTTCGGATGTTCATTGATAGCATTTTCTACTTCAGCAGTACCCATACGGTGCCCCGAAACATTAATCACATCATCTACCCGACCCAAAATTCGGTAGTAGCCGTCTTCATCCCGTTTCACCCCGTCACCAGTAAAGTATAGCCCCTTGTAGGTTGAAAAATAGGTTTGTCGACAACGCTCATGGTCGCCGTAGGTAGTTCGCAGCATGGATGGCCAGGGGAATTTAATACATAAATTTCCTTGAACACTGTTGCCTTTCATCTCCTTACCATCAGCATCTACAATGATTGGCTGCACTCCCGGCAGAGGAAGCGTTGCATAACCTGGCTTAGTAGGAGTAACTCCCGGAATAGGCGATACCAGGATTCCTCCGGTTTCAGTTTGCCACCAGGTGTCTACAATGGGGCATTGACCTTTTCCCACATGATCGTGGTACCAGTGCCAAGCTTCTTCGTTGATAGGTTCTCCTACCGAACCAATTACTTTTAGTGATTCTAAAGAGTGACCCTCCAATGGTTCCAGCCCATAAGCCTGCAAGGCTCGAATAGCTGTAGGTGCGGTATAAAACTGTTTTACTTGATACTTATCAACTACTGACCAGAAACGACCGGCATCCGGATAGGTAGGTACCCCTTCAAACATTAATGTAGTGGCTCCGGCTAATAATGGGCCATACACAATATAAGAGTGACCGGTAATCCAGCCGATATCGGCAGTGCACCAGTAGACATCACCCCGAGTGTATTGGAAAACGTTTTCAAAGGTATAGTGAGTGTAGACCATATAGCCACCACAGGTATGCACTACGCCTTTGGGTTTGCCGGTTGACCCCGAAGTATACAGAATGAAAAGCATATCTTCCGAATCCATTTCTTCGGCTTTATTATCTACTGACACCCCTTCAATAGCCTCGTGCCACCAAAGGTCGCGGCCGTCTTTCATCGTAACTTCTGTTTCAGTACGCTTTAGTACGATAACCCGCTCAATGGTGCTCGTATTTTCCAGCGCTTCATCTACTACCGCTTTTACCGGAATAGTTTTCTTTCCTCGGAAGTTACCATCGGAGGTAAGCACTACTTTCGCTTCACAATCATTAATCCGATCGGACAATGAGTTAGCCGAGAATCCGGCGAATACAACAGAATGAACGGCTCCTACTCGGGCACAGGCTAGCATAGCCACCGCAGATTCAGGAACCATTGGCATATAGATAATGACTCGATCGCCTTTTTCTACTCCTTGGGCCTTTAAAACGTTAGCAAACTGACAAACCTGTTCGTAAAGCTGTCGATAGGTGATTATTCTGTTCTCTTCGTCTGGGTTATTAGGTTCCCAAATGATTGCCGGATGATCACCTTGGGTGTATAGATAACGCTCCAAAATGTTTTCGGTGATGTTCAGCTTTCCATTGATAAACCATTTGATACTAGGTTCCTCAAAATTCCATTCTACCACTTCATCCCAACCCTTCCGCCAATGGAAGGACTCCCCAATGCGAGCCCAGAACTGCTCGGGTTGTTGCACACTCTTTTGATACTCGTGGATGTAGCCTCCTAAGGTTTGTATTTTGTTGCTCATACTATATATATAGGTTGTCGGTTTAAAAAATCTTACTGACTTAATATTACCAAATTCTAATGATTAATATCGAGTGATTGATAAATAGTGAGTAATGAATAATGAAATCTCATCACTTATCAATGCGCGGTGGCACTGCCAGCACCTCGGGGGTAACGAATGTCTTCGACCATTTCCTGTACTTCTGCTGGTGGCGGGTCAGTTAAATGGCACACTACAAGTGATACCACAAAATTAACCAGCATAGCTACAAACCCAAACCCTTCGGGTGAGATACCCAACCACCAATCGTCAGCGGATCCGCCTCCTAATAAACCAAACTTAAACTTCAGAATATATAGTATCATAATCAGCAGCCCAATTACCATTCCGCTGATGGCTCCTGCTTGGTTCATCCGTTTGTAGAAGATACCCATAATGATTGCTGGAAAAAAAGAGGCTGCCGCTAACCCAAATGCTAAAGCAACCACGGCAGCCACAAAATCGGGTGGATTAATACCAAAATAACCTGCAATGATTACCGCTACTGCTGCAGCACCGCGAGCCGCCCATAGCTCTCCTGCATCGGAAATATCAGGCTTTAATTGCTTCTTGATCAGATCGTGAGCAATAGAAGTAGAGATAACCAATAAAAGTCCGGCAGCGGTGGAAAGAGCCGCGGCTAATCCACCGGCAGCCACCAAAGCAATCACCCAGTTGGGTAAGCGAGCAATCTCAGGATTAGCCAAAACCATGATGTCCCGGTCAGCGATAAACTCATTTTGTTCGGTATCTGCCACATACTGCACCCGCCCATCTTGATTTTTGTCTTCAATGGTAATGAGTCCAGTCGCTTGCCAGTTAGTAACCCAAGTAGGTAGGTCATTCATTGAAACCCCCGAAACTGAGTTAATCATATTTGTACGAGCAAAGGCTGAAATTGCTGGTGCAGTGGTATAGAGTATCGCAATAAATACTAGCGCGTAACCGGCTGACAGTCGCGCATCGCGAACACGAGGAACGGTGAAGAAGCGTACAATAACGTGAGGTAATCCTGCTGTACCAATCATCAGTGCCCCAGTAATGCAAAATACATCCATCACCGACTTACTCCCTTTGGTATAAGCCGCAAAACCTAACTCCTGATTCAAACCATCTAGTTTATCGAGTAGATAAGTATCGGTTCCGGCGATGGTCGAGCCAAAGCCTATTTGAGGGAATACTTCCCCGGTGAGTTCAATAGAAATGAAGATGGCTGGAACCATGAAGGCGAAAATGAGTACACAATACTGGGCTACTTGCGTGTAAGTAATGCCTTTCATTCCGCCTAGCACCGCATAAAAAAACACAATAGCCATCCCGATTACTACGCCCCAGTTAATGTCCACTTCCAAAAAGCGAGAAAACACTACTCCCACGCCCCGCATTTGTCCAGCAACGTAGGTAAAAGATACAAATAGTGCACACACTACTGCTACGGTACGAGCCAAATTGGAGTAGTAGCGATCACCGATAAAGTCAGGAACGGTAAACTTGCCAAATTTTCGTAGATAAGGAGCTAGCAATAAGGCTAGTAATACATATCCTCCAGTCCAGCCCATTAAATAAACGGCACCATCGTATCCCATAAAGGAAATCAGCCCCGCCATTGAGATAAATGAGGCCGCCGACATCCAATCGGCGGCGGTGGCCAGACCGTTAGCTAACGGGGAAACTCCCCCTCCGGCTACGTAAAAGTCTTTGGTAGAACTCGCTCGCGACCAGATCGCGATACCGATATATAAAGCAAAAGTGATTCCGACCAAAATATAGGTCCAGGTTTGTACATCCATAAGTTTAGTTTGAAGTTGGTAGTGGACAAGTAACAATTGATAATGAAATTACTATCCGCTTTCCACTGTCAATTATCGATTAAGAAGCTATTTTTCGTCTACATCAAATTCTTTGTCCAACTTATTCATGAGCCAGACATAGACGAAGATCAGAATAACGAAAACATAGATAGACCCTTGTTGGGCAAACCAGAAGCCTAATTTAAATCCTCCGAGCTGAATGGAGTTTAGTGTATCAGCGAATAAAATGCCAAAACCATAGGATACGATAAACCAGATACTGAGTAAAATTAATAGATACCGGACATTGCGCTTCCAGTAGTTTTGAAGATTAGTCATAAGAATTAGGTAGTTGAGCGCAAAAAGTACGGATTATTCGCAAGAAAATGGCTATCGCTGCATAATTCTATTTGAAAAGATGAAATGAGAGATGTGGAATATGAAATCTGAAATGAGGGATGTGAAATATGAAAAGGGGGGGATAATGGGCAATGTACAGTGAGCTATCCTTAAAATTTAATACCCCAACGATAGATAGCCATCTAGCAACTCGTTCGGAAAAAAATTTAGCCATATAACCTTAAAACGAATCAATACTTCCTTCTAATCATGAACAAGCAGTAACGGTATATGGGTATGAAATAGCATGTGTCGGGTCTTACTGGCTCGGAAAAGTTGAGCGAAAAAGTTGTGCTGCTGCGGAATCATCGTGAGGATATCCACTTCATTTTGATCTAAGTACTTTTGTATTCCTTCGTTTACATTATCATAAGCCACAATATGCAAATGGTGTGGAATGTCTTCTAAGAAATTCTCCAGTGCTGTTTGAAATTGAATCTGTCCTGGGGTAAATTCTTTTCCGTGCGAATGAATATAGAGCACATCGAGTTCAGCATCGAAGAGTCGAACTAATTCTTTCACTTGATCCAATGTAGTAAGCGAAGAATGCTTGTTCATTGTAGTAGTAAGTAAAAACTTTTTGGGTACTGTGAACTGCACATTGCTAGGAATAGCCAGTAACGGACAGGGTGCTTTCTCCGCCACATCTGATGTGACACTACCCAGCCACTCCAGCAGTCCTCCTGCGTGCCGGGTACCCATAATAATAAGGTCTACTTGCTTTTCTTCAGCTACTCTGCGAATAACTTCCGAAGCGGGACCAAGTACAGTAATGCATTCGTAATCAACAGTGGGTGAGGGGAGAAAGTCATGCTGAAGCTGCCCCATTTTTTTATCAGCTTCTAATTTCAACTCGCTCATATTTACCGCTTCGTAGTATCCGGCAGGATACGCTGCTGAAGAAGCACTCGGAATACGGCAAGCGTGTAAAATATATAACTTAACCTTGACTGCTTCGGCTAGTTTTAGAGCGTAAACCAAAGCATTATCAGCAGTATTTGAAAAATCGGTAGTAAATAATATAGATTGTATCGGTTTCATGGCTATGAGCGTTTAGTTACTCATAAAGTAACTATCCTCTCGCTACGTCTCCATGACATAAATCAGTTTATAAACTGACTTTACAGCCCATTTATACTCTCCTTCACTAGCCCTTCACTAGCGCGCGATTGTATCTTCACTAGCCCTTCACTAGCCCTTCACTAGCCCTTCACTAGCGCGCGATTGTAT
>CAKZPJ010000087.1 GCA_937138955.1 uncultured Flammeovirgaceae bacterium
AACCCTGCCAAAAAGAGTAGTTCATCCGTTAAGCCCAAAAAATCAAAAGGAAAGGCAGTTTCGGTGTAGTGAAATTTTGCTTAGAAAATTAATGTGATAGGGATTCAATCTAGCGTTGCTGAAGAATTAAAGCTCTCTGGTTATTGCGAGCTACAATGACCGAAGGATTTTGGCTGTTTTGGTTGAGTGATTTGATACTGCTTACCTGTCCGGTGATATATAAACCACTTTCTAGAGCATTTAATATCTGGAAGCTACCCTGCCCATCGTTTACTAGGAGACAGCCAAAACTGGCATCGTACCGACCTTGTTTGGGACCGACAGCGTAAGAATTACCGCCCAACACCAAATCCATAGCACCGTCCTGATTAACATCAACGGGTAGAATAGATTTAATCGGAGACAGTTGCGCTTGAGGTGGTAGATTCGCTAATTCAAAGTTTCCTGAACCTTGGTTAATAATTACTGATGAGGCGAACTGGTAAACTTTTTTTACCAAAGCTTCTTCTAACAGTTCTTTTCCGAAAATATCTTCAACCGTTTGGTTAGCGAACTCAGCATAGCCCGCGTATTTTTTGCGCAATAAAGGTATTTGTTGGGTGAGTTCATCTTTGGTGGCGAAGGGAGACTCTCTCCCTTTTTTATAAAAGCTCAAAATCTGCTCAGTGCTACCGTTTTGGTCAAAATCGTGAATATGTAGCTTGGTTGGCTGAGAAGAGTCAGCTTGGATAACTGAGTTGAGACCTAGATTACCGGCGATTAAATCTTCATCACCATCATTGTCTATATCAACAGCTTCAATACAATTCCACCATCCGGCGGAGTTAGCTAATCCGCTGGGGTTAATCTGGGTGAATTTTGAGTTTTTATTTCGGAACACACTAATCGGCATCCATTCACCTACTACCACCAAATCTTTTTGCCCATCCAGATCATAATCTGCCCAAACTGCATCGGTAACCATTCCGGCGGTAGCGAGTTGGGGAGCGCATTCTTCGGTTACGTTGCGGAAACGTCCATTACCATCGTTTTCTAGTAAATAACTGGTGGGATCGACGCCATAACGGCCGGTCACTACTCGAGTGCCTACAAATAGGTCAATATCTCCATCAGAATCAAAGTCGTAAGGAGCAACACAGGAGGTATTATTCAGCATAGTTGGCAAGGCTTCTTCCATCTGAGAAAACTGACCAGTACCATCATTGAGATAGAGACGATCTTGCAAATGGGTATTAGCAAATTCATTTCCAGCCGAACCCACGTATAAGTCCAAATTATCGTCTCCATCTACGTCTATAAACTCTGCCACTACATCTTCCGAAATAGCACTTTTTCGCCACAGGGATTGATTACTCGGAAGAAAGCTGCCCTCCGGCTGTTGTAATAAGAGAGCACTCATCTGATTAGTAGCACCTCCCAGAAACATATCGTCTAGACCGTCACCGTTCACATCGCCCGTAGCTAGAGCAGGTCCTTCTTGGGAAAGTAGATGCGGCATGAGCGGCTCTCGGGTAATATCAGAAAATCGGTTTTCCCGATGGGTAAAATTGATGTTAGTCTCATCCTGCACCTCAAACCAAGATTCTAATTTAGGTTGAAGTTCAGGAGCTAATTTTGCATCCTCTTGATTTAATACTAACATTTGGTCACCCACCACATCTGTCAGAATCTGCTGCTGCCCCCCGGGCCACACTACTACTAAGGAATCTATGAAGGCGGACTCGCCTAAACCAAAGTGCAGCAAAGGGGCTACTGACGACTGAAAGCCACGGGTGGGCATTAATTCTTGGTACTGAGTTTTTCCATTCTGGTAAAGCCATACTTTAGTCCCTAATCCAAACTGGTTTTGACCAGAGCCTTTGAATTGTACTTGAAGAAAATGACGATCTTTTTGAGAGGAAGCATTATTTTGATAAATAAATGCCGGTGCATTAACATTGTTAACAATAAGGTCTAAATCACCATCATTGTCCAGATCAGCGTAGGCTGCTCCGTTAGAAAAACCTGGTTGTGTTAAACCCCAGTCTTCGGCTTTGTTGGTAAAGGTTAAATCTCGTTGATTATGGTAGCCGTAGTTAGCAATAGGTTCGGAAGGCATCTGATCAATTAAACCTCTGTTTTTGCTAGAAACCCCGGCTTGCAGACTAGCTTGAATTTCAGCATTGGAAATGTATTTGATGTAGTCCAGGTTATTAGGGCGACGGAGGATCCCATTGGTTACGTACAGATCTTTCCATCCATCGTTATCCAAATCGGCCCATAATGCCGACCAACTCCAGTCGGTAGCCGCCAAACCAGCGTACTGCCCAATTTCTCGGAATGCGTAGGTAACTTTACTGCTATCGCCCACTGACTGAAGTACGGGAGTACTCAACTGTAGATTGTTGCGGGCGTACTGGTGGTTGTAACCGTAGTTTAGTTTGTACTGAAAAATATCGTAAGGGTCTTCTCCCGCCGAGATTTTTAGTATTCGTTCGTCCTCCGGCTTCATATCTAGTGTGATAATATCAGGGTAAGCATCGTTATTAAAATCAGCAATATCACTACCCATAGAAAAGCGACTGGTGTGGCCGATCATTTCTTCCAGTTGCTCAGTAAAGGTACCGTTGCCGTTATTGATATAGAGATAGTCATTTTCGTGAAAGTCATTAGCTACGTAGATATCGGGAAAGCCATCAAGATTAATATCAGCTACCGAAGCACTAAGGCCGTAGCCGACTACACTTCGGTAAATTCCCGCTTCTTCGCTAACGTCTTCAAAAACACCTCCTTGGTTCTGCAATAGCTTATCACCGTACTCGCTAGGGCGGCGACCTTTAACAATAGGCACGTAGGTATCGGGAGAGTGAATAGTATGACTTAGCAGATATACATCGAGATCATTGTCCAAATCATAGTCAAAAAAATAGGCTTGGGTAGCAAAGCTTTGCTCAGCTAGACCGTAGGCAGCGGCTTGTTCAGTATAAATTGGGTATCCCTGACTAGTATCAGCCTGGTTGATATACAATTGGTTGTGTCCGGTAACTCCTTCGTGTTCTCCAAGCTGAGATACGTAGATATCCAGCCAGCCATCGCCGTTCACATCAGCCATGGTTACTCCGGTAGTCCAGCCGGGAAGCCCCGCTACTCCGGCTGCTTCCGTAACATCTTCAAATTGGAACGGGGCAGACCCGGAATGGCTGTCTCCTCTGTTGCCGAGGTTCAGGTAGAGTTTGTTGGGTAGTTCGTTGGCAGTAAAGTACAGATCAATCAAGCCATCGTTGTTAATATCTCCGGCTGCTACGCCACCGCCGTTGTAGTAGTATAGATAGTTAAGTATGTTGAAGGTATCACTTTCAGCTAAGCGATTATTAAAGTCTATGCCAGTATCAGAGGGGGTAAGTAGTGTGAATAGTGTACTCGCTGGCTCTTCGGGCGCACAGGCTACTAGCATACTGATTGTTCCCCAAAACCAAAGTAGTTTATATCTCCACCGCATAATCAAAAAACGCTATTTCAGTACGAATAATTTGCCGTAGTATCGGACTAAATGTATTAAATTGAAAGAATTTTTAAAGTATCTTATCGCTCTTTCCATTTTCAGAAAACACTAATCTATAAAGCTATACATTTTTGTAATTTTAATACTTAGCGCCTACCGTGAATAACAACTATTACGCACTCTTTGGTGTCATTTATAAAAAGCATTTTGAGGCACAACCTACTGTACATTTTACTATTCTTTAGCTACGCTCTGCACGCACAGAGCATCGATGATATTCAAATTAATGAGCAATTTGATAATACTACATTAGCTCAAATAGTAAATGCTTTAGATGAGAAGTATCCGATAGATTTTTATTATAAAGCGGCGTGGCTTCCGGCGAAAACGTATAGCGTGCAGTTTCAGCAAACCCCACTTCTGGAAGTTCTAAATCAGCTGTGTCAGGATACAGATTTGAGTTTTACTTCCTACAGCAATTACGCCATTATTATTGCGCCTAAGCAGGATCTCACGCAAGAATTTACCCAGGAATACTTCGTTAACAAAAATCAAGCGTCTGAACGTCAAGGTCCCGCCGAATACGAGATACTTACCTTAGGCGACTCGGCTAAAATTTCCGCTACCGGAACTACCACTATCTTTGGAAAAATAAGCGATGCGGTAACCGGTGAGACACTACCGGGGACCACCTTATATATTGAAGAACTAGACAAAGCCTTAGTTTCTGATGCAGAGGGAAAGTTTCGCCTGAATGCCCCGTCCGGGGTTTATCTGACACAGATCAGCTTCGTGGGTTACGAGCCTCTATCGCAGTACGTGCGGATACTAAGCGATCGATCATGGAATGTCGAGCTTTTGCCTGAAGCCTTCGAGCTAGATGAGATTATTGTTCGGGATGAAACTGATAATAGCAACGTTGCTTCGGTACAGGCTGGAGTAGAAAAACTTAGTATTCAACAAATCAAAAAGCTACCAGCCTTTTTGGGTGAGACTGATGTTATTAAAAGTTTGCTAACTCTACCGGGAGTCAGTACGGTAGGAGAGGGAGCCACTGGTTTTAATGTGCGAGGAGGTACCATTGGGCAAAATCTGATTATGCAAGACGAAGCCTTGATATTTAATGCGTCTCACGCATTAGGATTCTTCTCAGTATTCAATTCGGATGCGATCCGAGAGGTGGTGCTGTACAAAGGCTCCATACCAGCCCAATACGGTGGCCGAATATCTTCGGTACTGGACGTCAAACTGAAAGGAAACAATTACGACGAACTTAAAGGCAGCGGAGGAATTGGCTTAGTTGCCAGTCGCCTGCTATTGGAAGGCCCCATTATTCGGGATAAAACCTCTTTCTTGATCGGAGCCCGATCGTCTTACTCTAATTGGATACTGCGCGCTATGCGGAATCCTGACATAAAGAAGAGTGCCGCATTTTTCTACGATGTTAACGCTAAAATTACCCACCGTTATGGCAAGGGAAGTTCACTAGCTCTTTCGTACTACCGCAGCTTTGATAACTTTCGCTACTCCGATCAGTTCGGTTTTGCTTGGGGTGCTCAAACGCTTAACTTAACCTGGAATCAAATATTTTCCCCTAACGTATCATCTTCGTTAGTCGTTGGCTACGGAAATACGGTTAACGAATCGTACATACCGGAAGGCACCGAGGCTTCTACATTGCAAAACGGCCCGACTTACTACAAAGTAAAGCAAAACTTTTTTCTTACTCGCTTCGAGCGACACGATATAAATGCTGGCTTTGAGTGGATTCGTTACGTTTCTCTGCCCGAAATTTTAGAGAAGCGAGGAAGCTTGTCAGAAATTAGTCCGCAGAGCATTGAGAAAGATGACGGACAAGAATTTGCGGGTTACATTAACGATGAATTTACTTTGAATGACAGAATATCGCTGGGATTAGGATTACGGTATTCTTTGTATCAGCAAATAGGGCCATCAACAGTTTATTCCTACGCGCCCGGGGTTCCGAGGCAGTCGTCTACTATTGTAGATTCTACTACGTATAGCTCGGGAGACATTATTCAAACCTACAGTGGGTGGGAGCCTCGCTTGTCCCTAAAAGTAAACCTCACAGCTAACAGCTCGGTAAAGCTGAGCTACAACCGTCTGTATCAGTACCTGCACCTGATTTCTAACACTACAGCGGCCATTCCGGTGGATATTTGGCAAGTGAGCACGGACTACATTCCACCCCAAAGTGCTCATAATTACTCAGCCGGTTATTTTCAGAACTTCCGGAATAATAAATGGGAGACCTCACTAGAATTTTTTTACCGAGATATTCAGAATGTGGTGGAGTATAAAGACCTTCCCCAACTCTTACTCAATCCGTATATTGAAACCGAGACCCTTACTGGTATTGGTCAAGCTTACGGAGCCGAATTATCTATAAAAAAAGCGAAAGGAATTTCTACCGGATGGTTGTCTTACACCTACTCCCGTTCGCTAAGCAGGGTAGCCGGAAACACCGCGGAAGAATCTATTAACCGAGGGGAGTGGTTTCCCGCCAACTTCGATCAGCCTCACAATCTTAACCTTTCTTTGAGTGTTCAGGCTAGTCGCCGGAGCACTTTCTCGTTTAACTTCACCTACAACACCGGTCGGCCTATTGCGGCCCCAGTGGCTGACTACCAATTAGGCACGACGGTGGTACCCCATTTTTCGGAAAGAAATCAGTTTAGAATCCCCGACTATCATCGGCTAGATATATCTTATACAATTGATAGCGATATTGTTAGGCGTAAATTTCTTAAAGGTAGTTTTACGTTCTCAATCTATAATCTTTACTCCCGAAACAATGCATTTTCGGTCTTCTTCAGGCGCGACTTGCAGAGCACCAACAATACCTTTAAACTATCGGTGCTGGGCAGTGCTTTCCCAGCGATCACCTATAATTTTAAGTTTTGATATGAGGAGCAGGGTTACATCATCAATCTTAATCGTAGGCTTCTTTTTACTCGCCGATAGCTGTATAGAACCCTTTAGTTTTACCCCCGAAGAACCAGTGGAGTTACTAGTTGTCGACGGACGCATTGATCAATCGTCTGGCCCTTATGAGTTAAGGCTATCCCGCACGTCAGCGTTTGGCACACCTCCTGATCCTGTATCAGATGCTCAGGTTACTATTTATGATGATTTAGGGCAGCAAGAACGCTACTTCTCGGTAGGACCTGGTATCTATCAAGCTGATGGCAATGTGGTAAGAGGAGAACCCGGGCGAACCTACTACATTGAAATTCAGACCGAAGGCGACATCTACCAATCGCGTCCGCAAACGATGCCTCAGTTAATACAGGCGGATAGTGCCTATTCGGAAACGGAAGTTGAAACTTTTGTCTCGGAGCAGGGAAACGTTACCGAGGAAATATTTATCAATGTCTTTGTAGATACTCCTGCTAAACAGCAAAATCGAGATGCTTATTTTCGCTGGCTATCTGATGTTAGTTATTCGGTTATTGAGGCTGATTGTGGTCCGCTAGGAAGACGTACAACCTGTTATATTACTGATACCATTAACACTCAGAATATTGCCCTGTTTAGCAGCGAGAATACTGAAACTAACCAGCTTAATAAATTTTTAGTAGTAACTGACGATACTCGCCCTCAATACGCGTTTTCTATCCGATACTACGTAAATATTTATCAGTTATCCATTACTCAAGAAGCTTATCAGTACTGGACTGACATCAAGACTATTGCCAATCAGGAGGGTACTATTTTTGACGCGCCTCCCGCTCCCATATCAGGAAACATGTATAACATTGACGATCAAAGTGAAACCGTATTAGGTTTTTTTGAAGCAACGGCGATTGATACGGTAAGAGACCTTCTGAGGCGGGGTGATTTGGCTCCTTTACCGATTTCTGATTTTTGCGGTTTTGCGATTGGCTCTCAGCCTAGTGACCCTCGAGCCTGTTGCAACTGTCTGCTGATAGATAAAAGCACTACCGAAAGACCTGACTATTGGGATGAATAACCCCCGCCTTAGTATGATCAGAATAGTTCGCATCTTATTTATTCTCAACACTGGATTAGCCTTTACTGGGCTTGCCCAAGCAAATGATAATGTTAATTCAGAACCAGAGCAACTCTATGTTCATCTGGATAAACCCTTTTACACTACCAGCGAAACGATTTGGTACAAGGTGTATTTTCTCAATCAGGATACTAGCGAAGTAGAGAGTAACATAGTTTATCTGGATTTGATTAGTCCGGTAGGCGAAATTGTTGCTCACCAAAAGCTATTAAGAAATGGCCTCTCTGCAAATGGCGAGATTACTGTTCCGCCCAAATGGAAAGAGGGTTACTATACACTGCGATGCTATACCCGTTGGAATCTCAACTTTGGTGACGAAGCTATCTTTCTACAGCGGGTTCCAATCTACAACCCTTACGAAGATTCAAATTCTCCTAACACATTGTCAGTTGTTCAGCTACCAACTAAGCCCGATAGCCAAGATTTGAATATCAACCTTCAAATGCAGCAGCAAGTATACGGCAAAAGCGACAGCGTGCGGGTAACTATTGCGGTTGCTGATATAAATAAACAACCCGTAAAAGCCAATCTATCGTTAGCCGTACTTGATACTGACCTAACTACACTGAAAGAGAATAAAAAAACTACTGGACGATCAACTCGCCCTCCTGCTCCCGCCTTACTGGAGTTTGCACCCGAGAAAGCGCTAAGCCTACCCCTAACAATAACTTCTCCAGCTACTTCGGAACCAGTGAGTAGTCAATTTGTATCGGTGTACCGGGTAGAAAATCAGGATTTTATTAATACTTCGGTAGAGCAAGGTGAGCTAACGGTTCCTTTATCTAATTTTTTCGGATCGCGGACTTTTCAGGTGCATAACCACAACCCCTTTCAAGCGGCTACTCCTAACGTAACTGTTCGTAGTGTTTTAGATTCTCTTCCTTTGCCAAATCTGCCTGATCATTCTCCA
Organism: uncultured Flammeovirgaceae bacterium; assembly: GCA_937138955.1. Taxonomy (GTDB): domain Bacteria; phylum Bacteroidota; class Bacteroidia; order Cytophagales; family Cyclobacteriaceae; genus Tunicatimonas. The sequence goes on from CAKZPJ010000087.1 coordinate 8,446, forward strand.
CCGAGAACTCCCGAGATAGAACGTTGCCTTTACCTTAGTAAGCTACGCAACAAATTCAGCGAAATCTTTGAAACCAATCTGCCAGTTTATAACAGCGATTCTGAAATTAAAGCTACCGCCTTCGCTCCTAATAAATCGTACCTCATGGAGAAGTTTCAGTTGATAAAAACTGTGGAGGAATTTGTGGCTAATGTTCTAGTAAAAACGAACGTACTGACTGAGAATGGGCGAAAATCGGTCAGACTCTTTGATCCCTTTGATCAGCGATATTTAGAAAATAGCCCTTGGTATTTGGTCAATGGATACTTGACAACGCAAGAGGGAGATGTGCTGTCGATGGCCATCAACAAAATTGAGAAAATAGAATTCTATATTCAGCCCGAAACAGTAAAGCAGCAATTTCCTTTTCTGATGGCGCGGGGCGGTGTAATCGCTATTTACACCAAAGATAGAAAGCCTCCTACCGAATTAGTCACCGACCATAATACTTTTACCTGGCAAGGATTTCATTCTCCGCAATCATTTAATAGCTCGGAATCTACGCTAAGCCAAGACAATAGAGTACCTGATTTCCGCCCATTAGTCTACTGGAAGCCCATTATAGAAACTGACGACCAGGGAAAGGCAACTATCACGTTCCCTACCTCTAACGCTATTGGACAATTCACCGTACAGGCAGAAGGCGTTTCCGCTACCGGTAGCTTCGGAAGAGCTGAAACTACGTATCAAACACAGTTCACACCCTAACGGCACCATTCTTTATTGGACTGAAGATAGCTTTTCAATTGGGTGTTGAATGGAGAATACTTGCGGTGAATTATTGTTACGTATTGCCCATAATTGTATTTTATTACCTACTTCCATCAGAGCTAAGTGTCTAACTTCACCTGAAAAAAGTAGACCAGTGTTTTTGGTAGGTACTGGAGTAAACTGCCCGTCACCAGAACCTTTTAAAAATAATCCATGGCTGGCATCGTAAATGCCTACTTCGGGTTTGGCTGCGTAAAAATTTCCGCCCAGTATAATATCAGATATCTGATCGTTATCAAAATCGGCCACACTAATGCCGTAAGTAGGTGAGAACTGGGCTTCTACTGGAAGAGGTTTTAAATTAAATGTTCCGTTGCCTTGATTGATCAGCATACTGGTTGCTAATTCGTAAACTGGTGATTGAACGGCTTTTTCTAATTGTTCGGGCGAAAATATATTTTCTATGGTTTGCTCTTGGTAGCTGGCGTATTTCAAGTACTTCTTTTTCAGACTAGGCATCTGCATGACTAAATCGTGCTTCAGCACCATTGGATAAGAACTACTATCGTTGTACACAGTTAAAATTTGTTCAGCGGTGCCATTGCGGTCGAAATCGTTGGTATACATCGTAACGGGCTGCTCTTTACTGGCTTTGAACCGGGAGTTCAATCCGTGGTTGCCCACCACAAAATCCAAGTCGCCGTCTTGGTCTAGGTCAGCCTCTACAATAGTGTTACACCAGCCGTTGCTTTCAGCCAATCCGGTTGCTTCGGTACTCTTTACGAGCTTTCCCTCCTCATTTTCAAAAACACTAATTGGCATCCACTCGCCTACTACCAGCAGGTCATCATCCTGATCACCATCAATATCACTCCAAATGGCATCAGTAATCATTCCTAGCTTCTTTAGTTCGGGAGCTACTTCATCGGTGACATTCTGGAAGTTACCCTGTCCATCGTTTTGCAGCAGATAGCCATCTACCGGAACCCCGTACAGGAACGGTCGCAATCGTAAGCCTACAAATAAATCCTGGTCACCATCACCATCAAAGTCAGAAGCGGCCACCGCCCCGGTACTTTCAAAGCGGAAAGTAGGGAGTAGCTGCTCAGCCTTGGTAAAATTTCCCCGGCCATCGTTAAAATACAGTCGATCAATGAGTGCCGAAGAACTCGTGGGAAACTCATTGCCACCGCTGGCAACGTAAAGGTCTATGTCGCTATCGCCATCGGCATCAAAAAATAATGCATCAGTATCTTCACTGATTTTATCTTGCTCAAAAATTTTTGATGCGTTTTTGGTAAACCTTCCATTTGGTTGCTGCATCAGTAATTCACCCGCTTGGTCTTTGGCACCACCTAAGAATATATCGGTTAGTCCATCACCATTCACATCCCCCTGAGCCAAAGCTGGTCCTTCGCGAGAAAGCATATGAAACAATAGACGGTCACGATCAAAATCCACAAAATCATTTTCTCGGTGGACAAATAAAGCCTCTTGATCTTCAATCTCAGCAAATAATGGTTTGCTACTACTGGGAGCAAGTTGGTCTATCTCTTTAGCATCTTTCCGATGCAGAGTAAGCGTTTGGTCTACCTCTACATCTTCTAAAATTGTAACCTTGCCGTTTGTCCACTGTACCTCTAAAGTATCAATTCTACTCAGTGAACCTAAGCCGAAATTTAGACGATGATCTACCGTAGACTGAAAGCCTCGTACCGGCATCTGTTCCTGATAAAATAGCTGTCCGTCTGCCTTTACCCTAACCTTGGTTCCAAAAGCATAACGGTTACTATCTTCACCAACTAGCTCTACCTTTAAATAATGATTGTTGAGTACGGCATCTGTGTTATTACGATAGACGAAGGCGGGCATATTTACGTTGTTGACTACTAAATCCAGATCGCCATCATTGTCTAAGTCGCCGTAAGCGGAGCCGTTAGAATGGCTGGGTTCCGCCAAGCCCCACTCGGCAGCCTGATCGGTAAACGTGTAATCTTTACTACTTACAAACATAGCGTTAGAAATACGCTCGGAAGGAATAGCATCAATTAACTGCTTAAAGTCTACTTTGCGATCACCAGCAATCACCAGTTTCATGGTTTCCTCATTGGAAATGTATTGAATATAGTCTTGATCGGTTAAATCTTGATGAATACCGTTGGCCACAAAAATATCTTTGTGACCGTCGTTGTCATAATCGGCGATTAATGCTCCCCAGCTCCAATCGGTAGCGTGAACTCCGGATAAGCGACCAATCTCGCTAAACTTTATTATATCATTCTCTAGCGAATCCGTACCCACCGGAGTGTTCAGTTGTAGCATATTGCGGGTAAACTGGTGGTAGTAGCCGTTCTTAATATTATACTGGTAGCGATCCCAGTTCTCGAAAGTAGTTTTGGTTTTAAGTCGTCGCTCTTCGGAAGGCAACATCTCAGTGACAAATATATCAGAGTAACCATCATTGTTTACGTCGGCCATATCGGCTCCCATAGATGCTCCGCTTATTGAATGCATCTGGTTTTCCAGATCCTCGGTAAAGGTGCCATCCTGATTATTCATATAGATGTAGTCTCGCTCAAAGAAGTCGTTAGAAACGTAAATATCCGGCCAATCATCCTGATTCAAATCTCCCACCGTAACACCCAACCCGAAGCCAATAATGCTGCCGTAAATACCCGCTTCTTCGCTTACGTCGGTAAAGCGCTCACCATCATTTCTAAACAATTTGTCGCCCCCTACCGGATCGCGCTTGGGTCGCTCGTTTTTACGAAGGTTAAAGCTGCCGATGGCTTGGTAGGAGTTATTAAGTAGGTACATATCCAGGTCGCCATCTCTATCATAATCAAAGAAAGCGGCGTGGGTGGAGTAGCCTTGGTCGGCTAGGCCGTACTCTTCGGCACTTTCGGTAAATGTGATGTTACCTTCCCTGTCATCACCGTTGTTCATGTACAGTTCATTTTGCTTGTTATCACCGTCAATGTCGCCCGAGTTGCACACGTAAATATCCAGCCAGCCGTCGCCGTTCACATCGGCCACGCTTACTCCGGTGGCCCAAGCTCTTTCGCCCGCTACGCCCGCTGCTTCGGTAATATCTTCAAACGAAAAATTTCCACGATTAAGATACAGTTGATTAGGCTTCATGTTGGCGGTAAAGTAGATATCTACCAAACCATCACGATTAACGTCGCCCAGTGCTACCCCGCCCCCGTTATAAAAGTTGCGATAAGTGTAGATGTTAAAAGTCCGATCGTACTCCAGTTGATTGGTGAATTCAATATTGGTTTCAGAGGGTGGCAGCGAAGTAAATAAGTTCGTTGCTTCTTCTTCGGACGGAGTAGAATTACATGCGGTTAATATCCCTGCTGTGAGAATAAGCTTAGTTATTTTAAGTATTCTTTGCTGCATCCACCTCATCTTATCTTTCATGTTATTCAGATGTGTTTTCTTGATTATCCTCAACCGTAAGGTCGGTGAACATCGCTACTACTCTTGAATCATCTTTTTTGAAGATGCTGATTCGTCGGTTTCCGTCTACCCTTACGTAGGCCGTACCGTGCTGGGGGTGGGTTACATTCATGAACTTTTCACCGTACCACCCCTGCATGAGTTGCAGTACTTCTGCCTGTAAACTATCGGCCTGAAGCTCTTTATTCCAGGGAGCCCACGCTGTATACTTGAAGGTAACCGGCATCTCGTAGATAGCATTATTATGAAAGTTCGGATAGAAATTCATCGTAGCTGAGTGCTTCAGCTTATCATCTAGCTGATACTCAACCGACATATTTTCTGATCCCTGGCGTATTACTCCTTGCTTGTTTAACTCCCAGCAATGAGCGTAAAAATCCTTGGAAGTCATGCCCATTTTTATTCCTAGAAATAAACTGTCTTGTCGCTCACCGGAGGCTAACTCTTGCTCAACCCATTGTTCGTACTCAGCTTTCTTCGTGCAACTGCTCAGTGTTGCTACCAACAACGCTATTCCTAATAAGTACTTTCCCATAAAAATTTCCTTTACTACATCGTTAACTACTAGGATGCTAACGATTGTTCTTTTTAAATACTGATATTGCCCCGTCATTTTTAATTGTTACCCATAA
>CAKZPJ010000088.1 GCA_937138955.1 uncultured Flammeovirgaceae bacterium
TGGCAATGAAACCTACGGTGACAAAAAAGTCGAAATAACTGGCGGCATTATAAAGGTTGATACCGGTATGTTTCTGCTGCTCAACGCGATACATATCAAATACTTCGGCAGCGTAACTTTTATCTTCACCATAATTTTTAACGGTCGCCCTCATTTTGGCCAACTGGTTGGTGGCCATTTTTTCATTCCAGATATAGTAAGCTTCCCAATCATCTTTGGAACTACTTTTTACTGGTATATTTTTTTGATATTCCTCCTGATACAAAGCCTGACAACTTTCACAGTAACATACGTCATGGAAATTTACAGAATTATGCCATATACCATCTATATTGTATTTTTCAAATAATTGAGATATAAATTCAACCGAATGCTCGTTGCGGTAGTAGCCATTATAGCAAGGGGCATAAAGTCCGGGGGTCGTATAACCTAATATGATAGGATCGCCATTTTCATCTTGTGCAAACCAATCAGGGTGCTGTTCGTAGCGTTCTTTGTGTACGCCCCTAAAATCCACCCGCGCAATAACTTTTATTCCATGTTCATGGCAACCTTTTACAATATCAGCCAATAAATCCCTCTTATCAATATAAGGATTTACATTGGCCATGGGCAGGGTGTTTTGAAAATAGTCTACGATCCCTCCGCCATTAATCACTAACACGTTAGCATGAACATTTTTCATAAATTGTACTACGCTATCAACATTGTAATTGGCTGCATCTGGTTGTCGCAAAACAGTCTGTTGAATGCGCATTGGCTGGTGATACCAATAGCCCGAAGGAGTACTTTCGGCCATTTCATCATCTACAAGATCAGTAGGCGACTGACACCCAATCACTATCAGGAGTAAAAAAATCGATAGATTCTTTATCATTTGAATACGGAATTTAATATGGTATTATCCTCTAAAAGCAGCAAGTAGGTATAAATTGTTAGACTTTCTTCATCAGTAAACTTAGGGTTTGAAGAATTTTGAATATGACGTTGACAGCACTATATAATTGCCTTTCATAAAACTCGCAAATGTGATAATGCAGTAGTATTAATTGTATATTATTCATTTTCAATGAATGCCGTCTCGATTTTTGATTCGCATTAATCGTTAAATTTTATCATATTTTCCTTTGCTACCAATATCAAAAGAAAATCACTTCCCCAACCACTTGACCATGGTTTGAACTCTTGGGGTGTGTTAGTTTCAAAGATACCTATAAGTTTTGTTTTACCACTCCGCGGATTAAACCAATATGCATTTATTCTATTAGAATTTACTTTTGACAAATCAATTTTTATTGTTTTTCCTACCGGCGTATAGGTAAGCACAACTTTCATTTCTGAATCAATTGCGCTTAAAATGTATGATTCGTTCTCTGGATTATTGTTTAGTATCAAATTTTGATTGGGTACCATCTTGTGCCAAGATAGTTTCTCAAAAAAAATTCTCATGTAGCCCACATGAAGTGAGCCTGGTAGTTGAAGTGCTGATTGCCAACCAGTCCGTGCGCTTATTATTGGATTTTTATTGATATTATACATTTGCCAAATATCGTTACAGCCGTAACTGTATCCTGCAGCACCAGAAATTATGCTCCAGTATGCAGAAACTCTAACATCAGCATCGTCAAGCCAACCATGTGCTTTTTCTTCCTTAAATCTATCAAGTATGTTTTCATATCTACCCTCAGCGTTAATTATAGGTCGCTGATTTAAAGATTTTTTACTTTCAATCACCTAAGAATATTCTTTAGCAGTTCTGCTATGTCCACTTTGGTACATATCAAAATCAAGCCACTTATCATCAATGTAATCAGTAGATTTTTTTGCGCCAACAGGATGAAAACTTATTAAATGCTTCCTATCAACCTCTCGAATTCGGTCGGCCATTTCTCAGGTTATTTCAAAATGATTTTCATTTTCAAAAGCTCTATCTCTTCCAAGAACCCATATTAAGTTATTGTAGTTGAGATACCTTTTTGCTAGAAGCTCTTCATATTTATTTGCATTCTCAGAATTAAATACTGCTGGTTCAGCCCCCTTTTTTATTAAACTTATCTCCCCAGGATGGTAGCATAGCTATGTAAAGTCTAAGTTCATTCGTTTCATCTACTACATAATCAACATGTTTAAAATATTGCTCAGTAAACTACCTCGGGGCGAGCCCGCGAGGCATTAGAATAATTTTAACTGATAATCTTTTGTAAGAGTCTTGTATTCTTTCTCCAATCCTTGTTCCTGAACGTATTTTGCTATCATCTTCTCCGTACCGTGGCCATGTTGGCCAACAGTATTTACAAAATAGCCTTTACCCCAAAACTCCCCACCCCAAAGTTGTTTCTTTGTATCCCTACGGTGAATTGGCCTTGATTTAATGCTAGCCCGTCCGCTACCTTGCCGAAAAAAAATTATGGCACACTTCCGTACTGAAGAGGAGATGTTTCCACTCGTTGCCCAATGGCACGAGAGTGGCCAAACGCAAAAAGCGTTCTGTATTCAACATAGCATTCCGGTTTCTATTTTTGCTTATTGGCTGCGGCGCTATCGTGACCAACAAGATAGCACTGAGGATAAGCAATCCAATTTTGTCCCAGTCAGGTGTGACCCAGTCCGCATGGATGTATCCAGCCCCGCAGCCCTGGAAGTAGCTTTACCTTCGGGGGCGGTATTGCGATTTGCCCAAGTAGTACCGGTGGGGTATCTAAAATCCTTGCTGTAGATGCTGGTCAGTTTGCCTAAGCGGATATTTCTCTATGCCCAGAGCGTGGATATGAGAAAAGGGTTTGATGGACTGTCGGGTATCATCGATCAAGAGATGGGGGCCAATGCGTTGTCCGGGGATGCCTATATATTTGTAGGACGGCGGAAGGATCGTTTGAAATTGCTAGTATGGGAACCCACAGGTTTTGTACTCTATTACAAGAGATTAGAAGCGGGAACCTTTCGTTTACCCGACAGCCAACAGTCAGCTGTAGCATTATCTTCGGCTGAACTGTGGGCTTTGTTGGAAGGGCTAGACGTAGAGGTGAAACAACGACGAAAACGCTACAAATTGTCGGCCTAAGTGTTTGGATTTTTGGTGCTCATCCTTATGTTTGCCTTATGGACTACGCGGCTCTACAAACCGAGAACCAAGCGTTGCGAGAACAGAACGAATTGTTGCGCCGAGAGTTAGCCGAATTTAAGCGTTTGATCTACGGCAGTAAGCGGGAACGTTTTGTAGGGACAACTGCGCCGGGACAACTCAGTTGGCTCACTGATGAAACCCCAACCGTAGCTACTAACCGTCAACAGCAAACCTATCAACGCAGCGTAGCCAACACAGTTGCGGCTACGCCCCCCTCGCGTAAGCTATTGCCGCCCCATCTTCCTCGTGTGGAGGTCGTACTGGAACCGGATGAGGATACCTCGATGATGAAGAAGATTGGGGAACAAGTTAGTGAAGAGCTAGATGCGGACGGCCAGTCTACCAGCCTGCTGAACTGTTTGTGCGCCGTTATGTGCGGCCTCGCTATGTGAGTGAGGAAGAAGACTTTTACATGGCCCCCTTGCCCAATCGTCCCATTGATAAGGGCATACCCGGGCCGGGGCTACTGGCTCAAATCTTAATGGACAAGTTTGTAGATCATCTTCCGGTCTACCGACAAGTGCAACGCTACGAGCGGCTCGGTACCAAACTCTCGGAAAGTACGCTGGGAGGGTGGCTGAGCAGCACCTGCGAACTACTCGATCCATTATATGATGCTTTGCGAACCTATGTGCTCGGCCAGAGTTATCTGCAAGCTGATGAAAGCCCGATTCCGGTACTGGATAAAAAGAAAAAAGGCAAAACACACCGGGGGTACCAGTGGGCCTACCATAGTGTAGAAGCCAAGCTGGTCTTCTTCGACTACCAGCCCGGACGGGGCCGGGAGGGCCCTAAAGAATGTCTGAAGGACTTTAGTGGCTACTTACAAACCGATGGCTACGAAGCCTATGAGTGGATCAACGCTCAGCGGGACGATATTACCTTGCTGCACTGCATGGCGCACGCCCGACGCTATTTCGAAAAAGCATTAGATAGCGATGCTGACCGGGCCAGCTATGCCCTCTCGGAGATACAGAAGCTTTATGCTATAGAACGACATGCCCGACAGGCTAATCTGTCCGACGAGCAACGAGGTGTGCTACGCCAGCAACAGGCTACGTCAGTACTGGAAGATTTGCATACTTGGTTACTGGAACAAGCCGCCACCGTGCTGCCCAAAAGCCTGATCGGTAAAGCCGTCGCCTACTCGTTGCGCCGTATCAAAACGCTATCGTTGTATACCACCGACGGGCGGCTCGAGATTGATAACAACCTTATCGAGAATACTATTCGTCCTATTGCGCTAGGCCGGAAAAACTACTTGTTCGCCGGAAGCCATGCGGCCGCCCAACGCATTGCCGTATTCTACAGTTTGCTCGGTAGCTGCAAACTACATGACATTGAACCTTACAGCTATCTGAAAGACATCTTGGAACGATTACCCAACCATCCGATCATAGAGATAGACCAACTGCTACCCCACCGGTGGAAACCCCAGCAGAATGAGGAAAAACCCGAATTAATCACCATCGCCGTCTAGTTCACCGCAGGGATAC
>CAKZPJ010000089.1 GCA_937138955.1 uncultured Flammeovirgaceae bacterium
TGATGTGTTCAGGCCGCTATGGAAAAGTGTTAAGGGGTGCTCGAGTGCCAAAAGTGGAATTCTACACTACCACCTGAACACACAAAAACGTTAACATTTTTTATTAAACACAATCTTCCGAAAAATCATTGACAATTTATCAGTAAAAACTGCTCACATCTTTCATCCGGTTTGCCTGCTGATCATTTTGGGCAAAATTGAAACCCGGTTGGAGACTGTACGCGCCCACTTCACCCTGTTTGCTGATCGCCAGAAATCCAATTTGGATATCTTTGGCATTCTTTTGTTTCGCAATTCGTCGTACTGCTTTCTCGCAAGCCTGCTGGGGAGAATTGCCCTGTCGCATTAATTCTACAATCAGATGGGCCCCGCATATTTTAATAATGGCCTCGCCCATACCCGTAGCGGTAGCGGCTCCTACTTCATTGTCAACGAATAATCCCGCACCAATAATAGGTGAATCACCCACTCTGCCGTGCATTTTGTACGACAAGCCACTAGTGGTGCAGGCTCCCGATAGGTTCCCATCGGCATCTAAGGCTACCATACCAATCGTATCGTGGTTCTCTACATTGATAATTGGTTTGTATTCGGCTTTCTTTAACCATTCCTGCCAAGCCTTTTCAGCTCGCTTAGTTAGTAGGTTCTCCCGTTCAAATCCCTGGTTTAATGCAAACTCTAGGGCTCCTTCGCCTACCAACATTACATGAGGAGTTTCATCCATCACCAGCCGAGCTACCGAGATTGGGTGTTTAATTTCCTCTAGGCAAGCTACGGCACCACACTCGCCGTTTTCATCCATAATACAGGCATCGAGCGTCACTCGTCCATCGCGATCGGGCAAACCTCCGTAGCCTACACTTAGATTATCTTCGGCTTCGGTTACTCGTACTCCGGCCTCTACGGCGTCTACTGACCTCCCTCCCTTCTGCAAGATTTCCCAGGCAGCCATATTGGCATTAATTCCGTGGTTCCAGGTAGAAACCACAATAGGTTTAGTAGTTGGTTTAGCCAGCGCCTGAGAGGTAGAAGTGGCAGCCATCGCTGTAGAAACAGTTGCTGCACCAGCACTTAATTTTTTAAGGAAATTTCTTCGTCGGATCATGGTGTATAGTAATTTATTAGGGCAATAAAGTAACAAACTTGACCGATAACCTACAAGGGGGCACTGTTTTTACCGAAAAAGCGTTGCCGACGAAACACCTGATACTACCCGTATGAAATCTCGCTTTGGTATCGCCCTTATTTTCTTTTTATTCTGTTTTTTACCTTTCACAGAAAGTTGGGCTCAGAGAAATAAGCGTCAAGAGCCACCCCAGCCTACTCCAAGAAGTAATAATCAGCGGTTGGCTTCGTCTTACACATCCAAGTCAAAAAAGGCTATCAAATACTACGAAGATGCTTTTTCCTTCTTTTTACGGCGGCAATACGGCCAAGCCCTGGAATTACTGGAATACTGCCTGAAAAAAGATCCAGCTTTTTCTGAGGCTCATCTACAGGCAGCTAAAATTTACGAAGCATTATCCGAACCGGCTCGAGCTGCGTATCACTACAAAAAAGTAGTAAAGCAGCAGAAAAGAAATCCCAGATTTGTGGAGGCTCCCTATCAATTGGCTCAAATATATTTTCAACAGGGAAATTATAATGACGCCCGTGAGCAAGCATCCTCAGCTATCGAAACGCCCCAAGCAGCTCCGGTGATTCGGGAAGAAGCTAGGTCACTTTTAGCCAATATTGATTTTGCCGAAGAAGCGATACAGCATCCGGTAGATTTTCAGCCCCAACGAGTGGAGGGCGAATTACACCAGTTTCCATTACAGTATTTCCCGGTACTAACAGTTAACCAGCAGACAATGATCTTTACTGGGCGACGGGGAATTACACCTCAGTATGATGAGGATATTTACGTGAGTGAAAAGGATCAGCAAGGGAATTGGCAGGCTCCCGAACTTCTTTCGGAAAATATTAACACCATGCGTAACGAAGGAACATGTGCTGTTTCGGCCGATGGTCGTACTTTGATTTTTACAGCTTGCGAAGGGCGAAAAGGCTACGGTAGCTGCGATTTATTTGTGAGCTACAAAAAAGGCAATATCTGGTCGGTACCAAAAAACCTAGGAGTTGAAGTAAACTCATCAGCTTGGGAATCCCAACCTACTTTATCTGCCGACGGCAATACGCTATACTTTGTATCGGATAGAAAAGGTGGGCTCGGAAAAATGGATATCTACCGTACCCAGCGCCAACCTCAAGGAGAGTGGACTAAAGCCCAGAATGTAGGAAAAAGCATTAATACCCCTCGCGATGAGGTTTCGCCCTTCATTCATGTAAATGGGCAAACGCTGTATTTTGCCTCCAATGGCCGCCCTGGCTTTGGGGGGTATGATTTGTACGTAACCGAAGAAACCAACGGGCAATGGGGAGAGCCTAAAAACCTGGGTTACCCTATTAATACTTATGAAGATCAAGCTTCACTGTTTATCACTGCTGATGGACAAGATGCTTATTACTCTAACGAAGAGAAGCGACAAGGACAATACGTCCGCAGCGAGATTTATACCTTCGCTATTCCGGCGGAGATTCAGGTGCAAAAGCGTAGTAACTACGTGTTTGGTAAAGTGTACCACGCCCTAACCAAAGAACCACTGGGTGCTTCTGTTGAACTAGTTGACTTACGCCAGCAGCAACCTCTGTCTGCCGTAACGTCTGATCCGGTAAACGGAGAGTACCTGATGGTACTGACCGAAGGCTCAGAATATGCACTGTACGTTAACAAAGAAAACTTCCTCTTTAAAAGTTTAGCATTTAATTACTTGACTCCAGCGGAGACTTATGTTCAAGACCCTATTGAGATTGATATTTACCTTGATCCGGTAGAAAAAGGGCGAGAAACGGTGTTGAATAATGTTTTCTTCGATACAGATAAATATTCTATTAAAGAGAAATCCGAACCGGAGCTCAATAAAATTGCGGCTTTTCTGCAAGAGAATTCAACTATTTCCGTTTCTATCAATGGGCACTCTGATAACGTAGGCTCTGATTCGTACAATCAAACGCTTTCTACTCAGCGAGCTAAAGCCGTTTATGACTACTTAGTTGAGGCGGGAGTACCCGCTGAACGACTGGCCTTCCGAGGTTACGGAGCTGATGAGCCTATTGCGGATAATGATACAGCGGAAGGTCGGCAAAAAAATCGGCGGATCGCGTTTGAAATCTTGTAGGAATCCTGTACCTTTTCCGTTATGTTAGATAGACTGTGGAATAATATTTTGTCGCTATTTTTAACCGATACTATCAGTTGTGAAGCCGTTATTTAAGGTGCAAGACTATAACCTTGCGGAGTGGATACCCTTCTTGCGCTTGGTGTCGGTTCCCTTTATTTTATTACTGATTGGTCTAGATTTGAGGCTTTTAGCGGCTTTTGCCTACTTCGCCAGTTTTTGCTCCGATGCTTTAGACGGTTTTGTGGCTCGCACTTTTGATATGGAAACCGACCGACGCGGTCGCCTTGATTCTATCGCCGATGAGGCAATATTAATTGCTGGATTAGTTGGTTTATACGTGTTTGAACCCACCTTTTTCACTGAACACCTTTTTTGGATTACCGTCGCTATTGGCTTGTATGTGTTCCAATTGGCATTTGCGCTCATTCGTTACGGTACCTACTCTAGCTTTCATACTATTTCGGCTCGAGCCGCTACGGTAATACAGGCTCTTTTTTTTATGAGTATGTTCTTCTTTGGTCCTCAGCCTTGGCTATTCATTATTATGATTGGCTTATCACTGATAGACTCCCTGGAGGAAGTAATTTTAATCGCGCGTTTACCCCAGTGGCAGGCCCACGTAAATGGTATTTTCTGGCTTTGGAAGGCTCAGCGAGAGGAAAATCAAGAAAGGATTCATAACTAAATGGAAGCTGTTTTTAAAGTCGTTATTAATACTGACTACTAATCGATGCTAGGTAATGTACTACTTGCTATCTGATGTGCTGCCTAGTGAGAACCCCATTAAAGTACCCTGATTTCTCCCAACCAACAGCATAGCATCGCCCGATGAAGATCGTAATCTTTGAAAGGATTGCACATAGCCCGGAGCGAAAAAGCCACTTTCCTGAAATTTTAGTGCGCGGAACTGCCTCCGCTCTTCACCTAAAAGGCATAATCCGATGCTAGCATCACTTCGAGAGGTTTCTACTTCCCACTCGTATCGGTTTCCTGCTACTACCAAATCTAGTTTGCCGTCCTGATTTAGGTCTTCGGCAATTACATCATTGATTGCAGAGATTTGGGCTTCGGGTGGAAGAGGCATAAAGGTAAAGGTAGAGTTACCTTCATTATACAGTACACCGGAAGCAAGCTGCGTAGTCTGGTAGTGCGGTAGACTATCGGTCATGTCTTCGGCTAGTAACTGTTCTAAGGTAGCTGAAGCATAGGAGTGGTAGTTAGGAACCTTGCGCTGCCAAGTAGGTATCTGGGCTAAAAGCTTGTCTCGGCCAACTACCGGGTAACGCTTCCCACGTTGATAGTAACTCATAATAGCTTCGGATGTGCCATTTTGGTCGAAGTCTTTCACGAAAATCTCCAGTGGCTCTTCGGAACTGGCAGAAAATCGAGTATTTAG
>CAKZPJ010000090.1 GCA_937138955.1 uncultured Flammeovirgaceae bacterium
CAACTGGTGCTACTGGCCACGGAAGAATTCGGGAGATTAGATATTGCCATTGCTAATGCCGGTAACACGCTATTTAGTGATTTTTTTGAGGCTTCGGTGGAAGATTTTCAAAAGGTAGTGAACCTCAATCTAAAAGGCTCATTTTTTTTGGCGCAGCAGGCTGCTCAGCAGATGCGCTCGCAGAAAAGCATGGGAAGGCTATTGCTGATCTCTTCTACCATCGGATTGCGGGCGTATCCTCAGCTTGCTATCTATTCTATGACCAAGGCAGCACTGCATATGATGGCCAAGAGCCTGGTGCTGGACCTTTCTCAGTATGGTATTACCATCAATGCTATTGCGGCGGGGGCAACCATTACGGAACGTACGTTACTGGAAGATCACGACTACGAAAATACGTGGAACGAACTAATACCCCGACGAAAGACCGCCCGACCCGATGACATTGCTAAGGCCGCGCTTTTTCTGCTTTCCGAAGATGCCAATCATGTCACCGGACAGACACTGATAGTAGACGGAGGATGGACAGCCGTAGGTCTTTTCCCCCGAGCCGCTACCCCGGTGAATCAATCCTATAATGGATCTTTAGGGTAACATGAAAAACCTCTAGCGAAACCTTAATTCAATCTAAAATATAAGTTCAATTGTTCTTGTAACCATTTTTAACCCTACACAATATGGAATAAGCCTACTTGACTTCAACCGCATTACTAAAACTTTTAATGCCCTACATTATTTGCCTCGGCAACCAGGGTAGGTCATTACTCACTACTAACAATCACGCTTATGAAAACTATTCTTTATCAAAGTTTGGGCAGCATCGTGTTGATGATTTGCTGTTTAAGTTTATCAGCCCGCGGGCATACAGCTGCGGACATGGGTGAAATTTTTACGTCTATCACTCAGGATGAATTATCCGTACGAGGAAAGGTTACTGAACAACAAAGCGGAGAACCCCTACCGGGAGTCAATGTGATCGTAAAAGGAACCTCTACCGGTACAGTCACCGATATTTCGGGTAATTATTCTATCAACGTGCCGAATGAGGATGATATACTGGTATTCTCATAAATTGGCTTTGTTATGCAGGAAGTCCCGGTCAACGGAAGAAACACCCTTGATATTGCGATGGCCGAGGATGTGCAAAGTTTGGAGGAGATAGTAGTAGTAGGATACGGAACCCAGAAAAGAAGGGACGTAACCGGAGCAGTAGCTTCCGTGGAAATGGAGAACATCCGGGATTTACCAATGCAGGGTATAGATCAGGCAATGGCCGGACAGATAGCGGGTGTTCGAGCGCAACAAACCACCGGTACTCCGGGCGGAGGTATCAATGTACAGATCCGAGGGACTGGCTCCATTAGTGCCGGTGGCCAGCCGCTATACGTAGTTGATGGGTTTCCGATAAGCCATAGCTACAGCCAGCAAACCAATCCTTTGGCTGCCTTGGACCCCAATGATATTGAATCAATAGAAGTACTTAAAGATGCTTCTGCATCGGCTATTTACGGTTCTCGTGGGGCTAACGGAGTCGTCATCATTACGACCAAAACCGGAAAAACCGGAAAGCCAACCATAGAACTGGATTATTATACCGGTTTGCAGGAAGTGCAGCGAAGAGTAGAACATATGGACCCTATACCATTTACCGAAATGCTGGTTGCTGCCCGGAATAACTCTTACCTTCAGGCCGGAGGCAACAGCGCTGACGACCCTAACGAAGACCGACTGATCGATGGCGCGGGGGATTATTTTGATAATTACCTAATTCCCGAACTTTACTCCGATTTCCTGGCCAACCCCGACCAATACAACTTAACCGACTGGCAGGATCATATTTTCCGGACAGCTCCGGTCAACAACATGAACCTTTCTATATCCGGTGGTTCGGAGAATACAAGATACTTCGTTTCCGGGAGCTATTTCAATCAACAGGGAGTGGTTATAGAATCGGGTTTTGATCGTTTTTCCTTACGCGCCAATGTAGAAACCGATGTAACCGATAGAGTAACCATCGGGGTGAACCTTAATCCTACTTTTACTCGCCACGATATTGTCAATGCGGAAGGGCCGCCCTGGGGGAATACCATCATCATGAATGCCCTGACCATCATGCCGTTTATACCCGCCTATAACGAGGATGGCTCCTACGGGGACCAACTTACCTTCGGATTAGGTACGGCCGGTCAGGCCAATCCCATTGCCGTAGCCAAAGAGATTGATAATGAACAACATCGCCTGCGATTACTGTCTAATGTCTTTGGAGAGGTGGCGATCACGGACAATTTATCCTTCCGAACTTCCGTAGGTACGGACCTTTCGATGGTGCGGCAGAGCCAATTCTTTAGCGGGGTTGTACGCCGGAACATGCAGCCGTCCAGTGGATTTGCCGAGAACATGCAACGGGTGAATATATTGAATGAAAATACCCTGACCTACACCCGCAATTTCAACGAAGAGCACGCAGTAAACGCGGTGCTAGGGTTTACGAACCAGTATGAGTACATCGAGAGCAGTCGTATTGAAGCCATTAGATAATTGGCAGTGGGCGTATTTTGGAGATAAAGAAACAGATCGAGTTTTCTTTGTGGCTCAGAAGCAAAAAGATAATTTGATTGATCATTTTGCTTATATGGGAGATACCAAAGAAGGTAATGAAGCGTCTGATGGTATGGTTGTCTTTGGTTTCGGCAGAGATAAGGGGGCGCAGCCTATGATGACACAAACAGGAGTAAATTTTACTATAGGGTTTTTGAACCGAAAAATAGTCTCTTCGGAAGATCATGAATGGGGAAGAGAGCAGATAAATAAAAAAATAAACGATTAAAAAAGTAGACCTTACCGTTTGATTTACCAAGGCTTATGCCATCTCCAAATATTGATATGTAGTGGTTTAATCCAGTAGTTTAACACCTTTTTTTGTGTAATAAACTAACCGCAATGAAGTCTAACAATTATCAAAAGCTATGATATCTGTATAAGGCACATATCGTAATTTATCTTCTTAAGAAGCGACAACGATTAAACTTTAAAGAGAAGTCTTTCCGAATTGATGTAAAATTTTTTTCTGTCTATAGCCTAAAATTTTTAAAGGAGAAGCTCATTGAACTTATCCTTTGTTTCGTATTCAAAGTCATCAAGGTAATCTAGGGTTTGTTGTTCACTCGTATGAGCTAGCATTTCGCCAATAATCGCAGTAGGAGCACCCTGTCTTTTAAGTACGGTAGCAAAACTGTGGCGCGCAACGTAGGTAGTCAGCGTCAGGGGAAAGTTGAGCTCTTTTCCAATACGCTTTAAGTACTTATTGGTAGTCTTAATAAACTGCTTAATTGTAGCTTTTTCTTCTTCTGCGTTCATTTCGGGTTGAAGGACTGGAAAAACGTAAGCATATGGATCATGCAGGTTGTCATAATCGCGAAGCTGATCTAAAAGAATTTGAATTTGAGGCGTGATTTTTATTGATATGAGGCGGGATTTACTAACGGACCGGACTGTTTTGCGACGATAATAGTCAATGCGGCCGTTAATGATATTCTGATTTTGTAAATAAGCTATATCGGTGAAGTTCATTCCTTGCATTAAGTAAGAAAACTCGAAGAATCCTTTGGCCCGTCCTGCTGCACTTTGAGGTGGTAGTTCATAAGCCATTAGATGAAATACTGCTTGCTTTGTCAGCGCCCTTTTTTTCTTCCTGCTAGAGGGCGCTTTATAGTCAACAAATGGATAACACTCCTGTCTCACCAACCCTTGGTCAATTGCTTCATTGTAGATAGTACGAAGCGAACGCATATAAATTCCTATGGTGCTGACTGAGCGTCCTTCCGCACGCATATACATATCAAACTTTTTGAGCAGTTTAGCATCAACTTCAGAGAATTGTAAATCTTTTTCTTTGCGAAATTTCTTAAATTTACGAAGAGCATCAAGATAAGAATCAGCCGTCCCGATTTGGTCATCGTCTCTGCGGTCCTGAATAACTTTTTCAAAGAAAGTGAATACTGTCCTTAGATTGCTTTGACCAAAGTAGCGTAATTCAAAACGTTCAAAACTGAATGGTTTGTTTATCTCTGCTATTGCTTTGATTACATCAATTGCTCGCTGTTCAAAAGCAGCAATTTTCAATTTCATTTCTTTGTGTCTACCTCTTGGTTTAGGAGAGTGAATTTTATCCCATTCTTCTTCAGTGGCATACATCATTTCCTGCTCATTGAATGGGAGCGAGAAGTAACGTCGCTGCGGCGCATTATAAATTCGAAGCCTTATAGGAAAAACACCATTCTGTAAAGGACGCTGAGTGTGAAGAACTACGGTGGATGTTATCTGACTCATGGTAAGAACTGTTAATAAATTTGATACATGATTTGATACATAGAAGCGCTTATAATGAGAATTAATATGAAACACTTCTCACTGGCTAATAAATGTAAAAAATTGATAAACAGCAAGTTATGCAAAGATGTGCAACAACAAGTAGGGATATGAAAAGTAGGAATACCTGACTCATAATCAGGTGGCCGCTGGTTCGAGCCCAGCAGGGCCCACTCCCGTCATGGAATGATGATAATCAAGCACTTACGAGGTTTATTCCGGTAAGTGCTTTTTTTATTTGATACATGGAATTTTTTTAAATTTACCTTGATAATCCACCTGCTTTGCAGGTGGTAATGTTCTGATGGCTATGCCTATTTTTGCTTTATGAGTAAATATAGGAAATTAAGGCATGTTGTTTACAAGTGCGATTATCATATTGTGTGGGTTCCAAAATACCGTTTTCGGATATTGAAGGGAGCCATTAGGGAACGGGTCGGACATGATATTCAGATGTTGTGCGACCGGGAATTATAAGATAGAACCAATTATTTTGGATATAACTTTTTAAAGATTT
>CAKZPJ010000091.1 GCA_937138955.1 uncultured Flammeovirgaceae bacterium
AAAAGCGTATTCACCTACTCGAAGCAAACTATCCGCCCGGGCAATTTCTTCGGCAAAGACCGTTTTTTCTTCCCGGTAAAGTCGTTTGAGCAGAGCTAACTCCCGGGCATCCGGCTCTCGGCTGGTGAGGTCTCTAAAGCCAAACCGTAGTTGATCTTCTATATTTTCCCCTCCTTCGTTAATCATTCGTTCGGCTAGCATCCGAGCCGCTTCTACGTACTGCGGATCGTTTAGTAGCACTAACGCTTGTAACGGAGTATTGGTCTTTTGACGCTTCACCGTGCAGAGGTATTTCTCGGAGGCATCAAAGCTAATCATAGACGGGGGCGGTGAGCTACGCTTCCAAATGGTGTACAAACCCCGGCGGTACAAATCATCACCTGTATCTTGCACGTATTCGGTGACGTTTCGGGTAGCTAGTTCTTTCCACAGTCCGGGTGGCTGATAGGGTTTCACACTAGGGCCACCGATAGAATCATTTATCAATCCACTGGCTGCCAAAGCATTATCTCGGATCATTTCGGCGGGCATTCGGTAGCTAGGCCCTCGGGCGAGCCCGATGTTGGCTTTGTCTTGCTCTAGCAAATCAGGTGAAGCCACCGATGACTGCTGGTAAGTAGCCGAAGTTACCAACAACCGCAGTAACGCCTTCACATCCCAACCTGACTCACGAAACTGAATAGCTACCCAATCGAGTAATTCGGGGTGCGAAGGAAACTCACCCTGATTACCAAAATCGTTAGAAGTATTTACTAACCCTCGTCCAAATAGCATCTGCCAGTACCGGTTCACCGCCACTCGAGCCGTTAGAGGATTGTCTTCGTGAGTCAGCCATTTAGCTAACCCTAACCGATTTGTGGGCAAATCTTTGGGGAACTCCATGACAGATACGGGCGTAGTAGGATTTACCCGTTTGGTAGGCGCATCGTAAGCACCCCGATTAAGCATAAAAGTAGGGCGGGGTTCCGACAGTTCTTTCATTACCATTACTTCGGGTAGCGTGCTGAGAATATCGTTTTCTTCGCCCCGTAGTTCGGTGAGTTTTGCCAGCGTAGTACGGTACGCCTGATCGTAGTTTTGCAGATAATAATCTAGTAGCGGCTGCTGATCTTCTGATTCCAGGAACTTTACAATAGGATTAGGTTCACCGTAGAGAGCGGTAACTTCTACCGCGCTTAGTTTCTGATTAAACACCTGAAAATCGTCAACTTCAATGCCTTCAATAGTTTCATCGTGTAGTTTTCCAATTCGCAGATTACCCATGCCGCCCCAGCTCTTTTTTTCTTTACCGTAGGTAATAATGCTTCGCTTCAGATGATCGGTAACTACTCGGTGACGCATCGGCTGCCCGTTGAGGTACACTTGTAATCCGCTAACGCGGCTAGAACCATCGTAGGCCATCACCACGTGGCACCACTCATCAACGGGTAATTTGTCTTCGGTATGAATCTCAATGCTGTTGGCAGGGGCAGTATGGTTTAGGCTAACCGAAAGAGTGCGGTCGGGACGCAGCCAAAATACGTAGCCCCGGTTGCCGTTAAATAAACCACCCGAGCGGGTAAATACGGGACCTTCAATACTGTCTTGCAGGGCTTTGTACCATAAGCTGATTGTGAAAGGTTCATTCCGCTCAAAGTAGCCGACCTCTTTTCCCATATCAACGTAGCTATCGCCCACCAAGCGTACTGCCTTGCCAAACTTACCATCCACAATCTCTGGTTCCTTATCTTGTTGGTTCACGACCATTTTGGCTGGTTGCTTGGGTGCTGCCAGATTGCGAAACTCGTTTTCTACGGGATTATCCAACGGGTAGTGTCCAATTCTACTCTTTAGGGAAATGTTATGATCGGCAGCATCATTTTTCACTTGCTTCAGCCACTGAGCAAAGCGTTGCTGATAAGCCGTTTGGTCAGGCTTGATTTCTTCTTCTTTTTCCTGAATCTTCTCCTCTAAGAAAGAGAGCTGCTGCTCGGCTTCATCGTCAGTCAAAATCACCGTAGGGCTCGCTTCGCCCATGTAGGGGATTTGCCCAGTTTCGTTAATGCTATTGAAGAAGGCGTAGAGTGAGAAGTACTCTTCTTGGGAGATGGGATCGTACTTATGATCGTGGCAGCGAGCGCACTCTACCGTCAATCCGAGAAACGCCGTTCCCAACGTATTCGCTCGGTCAGCCACATACTCTACCCGGTACTCTTCAGAAACGATTCCCCCTTCCTGACTTTGCAGATGGTTGCGATTAAATCCACTGGCTAACTTCTGCTCTTGAGTAGCCTCCGGCAGCATATCTCCGGCTAGTTGCCAAGTGATAAACTGATCGTAGGGCATATTCTCATTGAACGATTCAATCACCCAGTCGCGCCAAGGCCACATATTGCGCATACCATCGTCTTGGTAGCCATGCGAGTCAGCGTAGCGGGCCACATCCAGCCATTCGCCAGCCATGCGTTCTCCGTAACGGGGCGATTGCAGTAAACGATCAACCAACTTCTCGTAGGCGTCAGGGGAATTGTCAGCCAGAAAGGCATCTACTTCTTCAATGGCAGGCGGTAAACCCGTTAGGTCAAACGTTACTCGGCGAATAAGCTTTTCTTTTTTGGCTCGTTCGCTGGGCTTGAAATCTTTCTCTTCTAGTTTGGCTAATACAAATCGGTCAACATCGTTGTTGACCCAATCAGTTTGTTCCACTTCCGGAAGTTCAGGTTTTTCTGGTATAATAAACGACCAATGCGGTTCGTACTTCGCACCGTCTTCAACCCAGCGAGTTAAAACTGCTTTTTCGTATTCAGTTAGCGTCAGGTTAGATTCGGGGGGAGGCATTTGCTCTTCCGGATCATCCGAGAAAATTCGGTCTACCAATCCGCTTTGATGAGGTTTACCCGGAACAATAGCGTGCTCGCCACTTTCTAATTTAGCAAATGCGAGGTTTTCATCGCTTAAGCTTAACCCGGCCTCAATAGCGGCCTTGTCTGGCCCGTGGCAGGCGAAGCAGCCTCTTTTCGCCCAATGTAGGTGATGTCTCCAGGACGCTGGAACGTTCGGAGCATGTAGCCCCAATAGCCCATGTTCCTGGGTTCTTCTTGCACCCACTTCAGCTCTGCATTTTTGTAGCGGTCGAGAACCTTTTTGACCTGAGAGTGAACGAGAGGGAACAACTGCTCGATACGCACAATGGCCACTTCCTTGTTCTTGTCTTTTTGCTGACGCTCCAGCAGGTCGTAGTACACCTTGCCAGTGCAAAGCAACACGCGCTTTACTTTGCTGGCTGTCACATAGCTGTCGTCAATAATCTCTTGGAAGGAGCCCGATAGCAGCTCTTCTTTTTTGCTGACCACATCTGGGTGACGCAGCAGCGACTTGGGCGA
>CAKZPJ010000092.1 GCA_937138955.1 uncultured Flammeovirgaceae bacterium
GCAGAAAATTATCACTCACCTGTACGGGCAACAAGCCATTATTCAGTGCATTGTTCTTAAAAATATCAGCAAAGAAGCTAGAAACTACTGCTTTGAAGCCAAAATCGTAAAGAGCCCATGCCGCGTGTTCCCGGCTAGAACCGCTTCCAAAGTTTTTACCAGCCACAAGTATTTCCCCTTTTATATCAGGATCATTTAATATAAAACTATTGATGGGATTATTTTGCTCATCGTATCGCCAGTCGCGAAACAAGTTATCCCCAAAACCCTCCCGAGTGGTTGCTTTCAGAAAGCGGGCCGGAATGATCTGATCCGTATCTACATTCTGATTAGGTAGCGGGACGATAGTGGATGTTAGTGTTTGAAATTTATCCATCGATAGAATCTTTTAAGCTAATTCAGGTTCAGTCAGCATCTCCCTAACGTCGGTAATATAACCGTTGATAGCGGTGGCCGCGGCGGTCAGTGGGCTAGCCAAAAACGTTCTTGCTCCGGGGCCTTGGCGACCCTCAAAATTTCGATTGGAGGTAGAAACACAGTATTCGCCCTTGGGCACTTTATCTTCATTCATGCCTAAACAGGCGGAACATCCGGGCTGACGTAGTTCAAATCCGGCCTTCTGAAATATCACATCCAACCCTTCTTTTCGGGCTTGGTTTTCAACCTGCTTGGAACCAGGAATAATCATAGCGTTCACGTGCGGAGCTTTTTGCTGTCCTCTTACCAAATCGGCTACTTTTCGTAGGTCCTCTATACGAGAATTGGTGCAACTTCCAATAAATACGTAGTTCACGGGCTTACCAAGCAGTGATTGACCGGGTTCTAGCCCCATATACTCTAGCGATTTCGCGAACGAATTTTGCTCTGCTTTCGACACAACTTCCATCGTAGGGACACTATCAGTGATTTTAATGCCCATACCTGGATTAGTACCATAGGTAATAAACGGCGTTATTTCAGCCGCATCAAAGGTTGATATTTTATCGTATTCGGCATCAGAGTCACTGGGTAAGGTTCGCCAGTAATCTACCAGCTTATCAAATTCCCCGCCTTTGGGCGCAAACTCTCGTCCGCGGATATACTCAAACGTAGTTTCATCGGGGGCAATCATACCACCTCGCGCACCCATCTCAATACTCATGTTACAGATAGTCATTCGGGCTTCCATAGAAAGGCTACGAATTGCTGATCCGGCAAATTCCACAAAACAACCTGTGCCTCCGCTGGCCGTAATTTGAGCGATAATATACAAGACAATATCTTTGGAAGATACTCCTTCGGCCAGCTCACCATTCACCTCAATCTTCATCTTTTTGGGCTTGGTCTGCAATATGCACTGGGTGGCCAGTACTTGTTCTACTTCGCTAGTACCAATCCCAAATGCTACCGAGCCAAACGCACCATGAGTGGAGGTATGGCTATCGCCACATACAATCGTCATTCCCGGCAGCGTGATACCCAGTTCGGGACCAATCACGTGAACTATTCCTTGAAACGGATGACCTAAGCCATACAGTTCAACTCCAAACTTTTCACAATTTTCTGTCAGTTTGTTTACCTGAGTCCGAGAGAGTACTTCCTGGATCGGTAGATGTTGATTAATGGTTGGCACGTTATGATCGGCCGTAGCAATAGTTTGCTTAGGTCGAGCTACACCGATACCGCGCTGAGCCAACCCGTTGAATGCTTGAGGACTGGTCACTTCATGGATAAAGTGTCGATCAATATATAGTACATCGGGACCATTCTCTATGCTACTTACTACGTGCGAATCCCAGATTTTATCGAATAACGTCTTTCCTGGCATATAATAGTTACAGGTTTGGAAAGTTATATGTTACAGGTTTTACATTTGAGCTTAGCCCCTTCAAAACCTGTAACTTGAAACTCTGAATTATCATTGATTTTACTGATGAGCAGCTATATTCTCCATCATATCTTTTAGCGCGGAATCGGACACTTCTTTTTCGCGGTCGGCTAGTTCTAGAAACTGTTGGTACACGTCGTTAACATCTTCTTTATCTACTTCGTAGCCTAATGCCCGAAGTTTATATAACAAAGCATGACGACCACTGCGGGCGGTTAGTACAATGGCCGAACCTTCTGCCCCTACCGATGCCGGATCAATTATTTCAAAGTTTTCTCGCATCTTGATGATACCATCCTGATGAATACCGGAGGAATGAGCAAAAGCGTTCGCGCCCACAATGGCCTTATTCGCTTGCACAGTCAGGTGCATGGTTGATGCTACCATCCGACTGGTAGGTATTAATTCTTTCGTATTGATACCCGTCTCGAAGCGATCCTTGTAGCGGCTATTGATGATCATGACTACTTCTTCTAATGAGCAATTTCCAGCCCGCTCGCCTACTCCGTTCAGAGTACACTCGATCTGACGGGCACCATTGGCAACTCCGGCAATGGCATTAGCCGTAGCTAATCCTAGGTCATCGTGCGTATGCATACTCATCACCACTTCGTCTTTGAACGCCGGAATCTCTTCTACCATACGTTTACACATAGCACCCCACTCTTCCGGCACGGCGTAGCCTACTGTATCGGGCAAGTTAA
>CAKZPJ010000093.1 GCA_937138955.1 uncultured Flammeovirgaceae bacterium
TCATAGAAATGATGGCAAAGGCTACCGCAGGTTTAGTTCAACAATGTATATGAAAAATAGGTGAAATAATAATAAAATCAAGGGTTTTAGCTCGCATCAAACTTTGTGCATAACCGAAAGTTTGATTCTTCGTAATCGCCTACTTGTCATATACTAAACGTTGTGTACCAGTTAAGTTAGAACTGTAATACTTGTACTTTGAGCAAAAAATTACAGCATTGAATATAGCACAGTATTTCGTATAAGTGCTCGGCGCCCGATTTGAGCTAGATTACCTTATTAACTACATCAATCAGATAGTGTATTAACCGACCCAACTATTATTATTTGCGAGTAGGTTCGTTATCTTTACCTTAGCAAACCTTCTAATAGGAGTATTATGCAGGCTATTAACGAAGAAGAAGAAAAAAAAGAGATTCTTCGGCGCTATCGTCGTCTGTTGCGTTTGGCCAAACCTTACCTGAATGGTGATGATGCTAAACAGATTAAGCGAGCGTTTAATCTTTCGGTAGAGGCTCATCGAGATATGCGCCGGAAATCAGGTGAGCCTTATATCTACCACCCGCTTTCAGTAGCTGAAATAGCCGTTCGAGAAATTGGATTAGGTACCACCTCAATCGTTGCTGCGCTACTGCACGATGTGGTTGAAGATACCCACGTAGAACTAGAAGACATTGAGCGGGAATTCGGCCCGAAGATCTCCCGCATTATCGATGGTCTTACCAAGATAGCAGGAGTTTTTGAGTATGGGACTTCTCAGCAGGCAGAGAATTTTCGTAAGATGTTGCTTACGCTCTCCGACGATGTTCGGGTGATCTTAGTGAAACTGGCTGACCGTCTGCACAACATGCGGACACTAGACAGTATGCCGCAAGATAAACAGTTGAAGATTGCCTCTGAGACTATTTACCTTTATGCTCCGCTAGCGCATCGGTTGGGGTTGTACGCGATCAAATCTGAGCTAGAAGATTTATATCTAAAGTATACACAACCAGGGGTTTATCGCGATATAGCTAAAGCTATTAGCAGTAGTAAAGACGCACGCCGCCGGTTTATTCGTAAGTTCATTGAGCCTATTGAAACTACTTTTGGGCGGCAACATTTTAGTAAAGAACAGTTCGTTGTTCTGGGTCGTCCTAAGTCTATTTATTCCATCTGGAATAAAATGAATACTAAGAAAATACCTTTTCAGGAAGTATATGATCTGTTTGCGGTTCGCATCATACTAGATATACCTATTGAAGAGGAGAAAGCGGCTTGCTGGAAAGCTTACTCCGTCATTACCGATTTTTACAATCCGAATCCAGAGCGACTTCGAGATTGGATCAGCACTCCCAAGTCTAATGGCTACGAGTCGCTCCATACTACAGTGATGAGCCCCAGCGGGCAGTGGGTTGAAGTACAGATTCGCACCCGTCGGATGGACGAAATTGCGGAGAAAGGCTACGCTGCACATTGGAAATACAAAGATAAACCAACGGCTAGTCGTCAATCAGGATTAGAGGAGTGGATTGCTCAAGTACGTTCGATTCTAGAGCAAGCTAAAAGTGAGAATGCCGCTTCGGCTATTGAGTTTGTTGATGATTTTCGATCTAATCTCTTTAACGAAGAAGTATTTGTGTTCACCCCGAAAGGTGAGCTACGAACCCTACCTGGCGGAGCAACTGCCCTTGATTTTGCCTTCGATATTCACACGGAAGTAGGAGCTCACTGCTTGGGAGCTAAAGTAAACCAGAAACTGGTACCCATAAATTATATTCTCCAAAACGGCGACCAAATTGAGATTATTACCTCCAACAAACAGAAGCCTAACGAAGGCTGGCTACGCTTTGCAGTTAGTTCTAAAGCCAAAGGCAAAATTAAGGAGATACTAAAAGAGGAGAAAAAAGCTGAGGCTGCTGAAGGTAAAGAGATTGTTAAGCGTAAGCTTCGGCAAATGAAAATGGAGCTGAATAGTCAGATAATTGAACAAATGACCGACTATTTCAATGTGAAAACTCCGCTGGAGTTATACTATCAGGTAGGGGAGGGGGTCATTCCCAGTACTTCGCTGAAGCGATTTAAAGAGGATACAGAACGCGATAAAGCGAAGGCAAACGGGCAAATTAACGATGCCAAAACTTTCAAGAAAACGGTCTCTCAAATAAAAGGCGAAGATCAGGCTATACTACTGATTGGCGAAGATCAGGACATTGTGGATTATAAACTAGCCAAGTGTTGTAACCCTATACCGGGCGATGATGTGTTTGGCTTTGTCACGGTAAACGAAGGTATTAAAATCCACCGAACTGACTGTCCTAACGCTCCCGAATTAATGTCAAACTACGGCTACCGCATTGTTCAGGCCGAATGGACGCAGAAGAAAGAATCGGCCTTCCTTTCCGGTTTACGCATAAATGGGACCGATCGGGTAGGCTTGATTAGTGACATTAGCGATATTATTTCTTCAGAGCTGAAAGTGAACATGCGCTCTTTCCAGATGGATACTGATGAAGGAATCTTTGAAGGAAACATCATGTTGTACGTACACGACCGACGGCACCTCGATAAGCTGATTAAGAGGCTGGAGCGAGTAGCGGGCGTAGAGAAAGTGACCCGAAACGTATCTTTATAATCGCTATTTCCGTTTCACTTGTGGCACTATGCTCGAAAATTATATATTTGCAGTTTAGAGATTAGCTATGGCATTAAACCTAGAAGTATTTTCAAAAGTTAAAAGCACTTTTATTGCCTATCTGGAGCAAAAAGGGTATCGTAAAACCCCCGAACGGTTTGCTATCCTGGAGGAAATTTACTCAAGGGGCGGTCATTTTGATGTAGAATCACTGTACATCAATATGAAGAACAAAGGCTTTAGAGTAAGTCGGGCGACGGTGTACAATACTTTAGATATTCTGGTGGAGTGTGATCTAGTGAGTAAGCATCAGTTCGGCAAGAATCTGGCTCAGTATGAAAAGAACTATGGCTACAAGCAACATGATCATTTAATTTGCACAGACTGCAATCAAGTGCTCGAGTTCTGTGATCCACGCATTTATAACATCCAAAAAATGGTGGGTGAGTTGTTGGGTTATGAGGTAGATCATCATTCGCTAATCTTGTACGGAAGCTGCAATAAGGAGAATTGCGAAAAACGCCCGGCTGAGCCTTTGTCTGGTGTAGAAAAATCAAATTAGGTTTTTTTCTAATTCGTTAATCACTGGTCAACAGTGACTTTTTATCTGTGCTCTATTTATTATCAACGCTACATTTTCAACTATCAACTAATAAAATATGAGTGTCGATGTGCTGCTAGGACTCCAATGGGGAGACGAAGGAAAAGGTAAAATTGTAGATTACCTAGCACCTAAATATAACGTAATTGCCCGTTTTCAAGGGGGGCCTAATGCCGGTCATACGCTAGAATTTGACCAAACTAAGCATGTACTCCACCAAATTCCGTCAGGAGTCTTTCGCCCCGAAGCTAAAAATGTAATTGGTAACGGAGTAGTGCTCGATCCGGTAATTTTGCAAAAAGAGATTGAAGAGCTACAAAATAAGGGTGTTGACCCTACGCAGAACCTCTTCGTTTCCAAAAAAGCCCAACTTATTCTACCTACCCATCGATTACTCGATGCCGCCTACGAACAAGCCAAGGGTGATAAAAAGATAGGGTCAACGCTGAAAGGGATTGGCCCTACCTATCAAGATAAAATTGGTCGTCTGGGAATGCGGGTTGGTGATGTACTTCGGAATGATTTTGCCGAACTCTATCAGTTGCGGGTAGATGAACACAAAAAGAAGTTGGCTTCTTATAACTATTCTTTCGATCTAGAACCTTTAGAACAGGACTTTCGAAAGGCAGTAGATTTTCTCAAAACATTGAATCTGATTGATAGCGAAATATATTTGCACGATCAGTTAGATCAAAAAATTCCTATTCTGGCGGAAGGGGCTCAGGGTGCCTTGTTGGATATTGATTTTGGAAGCTACCCATTTGTTACCAGTTCTACTACCACGGCAGCCGGAGCTTGTACCGGATTGGGTATTGCTCCTCGTCATGTTGGCGAGGTGTTTGGGATTTTTAAAGCCTATTGTACTCGGGTTGGTTCCGGGCCATTCCCTACTGAGCTTCATGACTCATTAGGGGAAGAAATACGGAAAAAAGGTAGTGAGTTTGGAGCAACTACTGGTCGCCCTAGACGATGTGGTTGGCTGGATTTGCCAGCCCTAAACTATGCCGTAAAATTAAACGGGGTAACTCAGCTTTTTATGATGAAAGCAGATGTGCTAAATGGTATGAATGAAATTAAGGTTTGTACTCACTATCAACTATCTGATGGAAGTGAGATTGACTATATTCCGTATGATTTGAGGGAAGAGGAAGTTAAGCCAGTTTACCAAACAATGGAGTGCTGGGATTTTGACCTAAATGCTGCTGATAATATTTCAGATCTGCCCTCGTCTTTTCACCGCTATATTGAGTTTATTGAAAATTTTGTGAAGGTTCCTATTAACCTTGTTTCTTTGGGGCCAAAGCGCAAGCAAACGTTATTGAGGCAGGACAGCCTATTGGCTGATGCTTAAAAGTAACTGTGACATTTACTGTCACCAATACCTAAGCGGTAGCTTAGCATAAATTCGTGGGTACCATCGGTATAGTTGCCAATTCGAGAGATTGTATGATCGTACGTATATCCAAAACTGAAACTTCTGTTTAAGATAATCTCCAGCAGGGCAATCATAGAATCGCCACTACGGTACGATACTCCCAGGTTAATAACATCTTGAAAGAATGCATTAGCGTTCAAATCCATATTAACCGGCTGACCTTCCTGATAGCGTATTAGGGTGGAAGGCTTAAGTTTGATTGACGGATTAAGGGTAAATACGTGGCCCCCCGTAAGAAAGTAATACCTTCGCTCCCTAGCTTCGCTGAGCACATCGGCAGCATTGTACACTTCATTATTTAGTAGATAGGGAACAGAAATTCCGGCGTAAGTAGTACTATTACTGTAAAAAGCTCCTGTACCAAAATTGGGGCTAAATCGAGTTTGCGTTCCCGTAAGTACAGGATCAAATGGACTTGTTCTTCGTAACTTCTCGAAGTTGGATTGAGTGTAATTAAATCCTCCTTGCAGTCCGAGCGATAAAGTACCAACCAGAAGCTTAATTTTATAAGCGTAGCTACCGTATATACTATAATCATCGTGAATACCAATCTGGTCCCGAGATACCAATAGCCCTAAACCCATTGGCCGATTTTTAAAAGCGGTATGCGTGATTAAGCTTTGTGTTTTAGGCGCTCCTTCTACATTGACCCACTGATCGCGATGCACTAAACTGGTCACCCACTGTTTTTGATTACCAGCGTAAGCCGGATTGAGCACCAAGCCATTGAACATATATTGAGAAAATATAGGTCGTTGCTGGGCATAAGCTACACCAGATAGTGCCACCAGCCAACATAATGAAATTAAAGAAATAGTATATAAAGTGCTTTTATTCATAAATCAATAGTCTTCGCTATCCCTCGTACGGATTGATAAAGCGAATTAAATTATCTCATCAATTCTAAATACCCTGATTCTGGTTCGTCTCCGTTATTCTTATCAATGATGTAGAAGTAAGTGCCATCGGGTAGTTCATCTCCCGCAATGTATAATCCTTTATTACCATACCCCTCAAAGTAAGACGTCTCATTGTCGTAATTTTGGTTCTCATAAACCAGTGTGCCCGCCCGGTTGTAAATCCGAACAATGTTATTTTCAAAATTCTCAATGCAACTAATAACGAATATATCGTTGTTGCCATCTCCATTCGGGGAAATACCGTTGAAGGTATAAATGGTACTCTCTATTTCCCCGGTTTGGGTAAACGTACACCCTTGATCGTCAATAATTGTGGCTTCGTATACCCCCGGTGGTTGGTTCGTTAAAAAGAACCCATTGACGTAGCCATTCGGAGTTAGCCATTCAATATCTACTACTTTTACATTTTCATTGAACCGAACAGTGATTGTTCCACTCGCTTCAAAGCAGGTAGACGGCGTACTTACGATCTCAAAATCAGGAACCCGAATATCTTCAGTGATATCAACCATTGTTGGTTCAGAATAACATCCTGTCACCAGATTCACTACCGAAACCGAATACTCTTCGGCTGCTAGACCGGTAATTGTATTGGTATTTGTACTACGGAATACTTCGTCTCCATCTTCGTTATACCATGTGTATTCGTAAACAGCCGTAGAGTCTAGTGAGGTACTATCTAAAACAGCTATAGCAGAACCATTAGGGATTACGCAATTGGTAACCGCTGCAAGCATCTCTGCATTAGGAGTTGGTAAGCGATAGTCGGTATTTTCAGCTAATACTGCTCCTGAAACAGGGTCGCTCAAGCAGCCAGTAATTCTATCTCTAACAACCACTGAATAAGTGTTAGGGGCAAGCTCAGCCGCGGTAGAGCCTTGTGCGATAGGGTTATCTGAAACATCTTCGCCTTCGTACCAGAAAAACTCGTATCGGGAAGGGTTACCCATTACGGAAGCCGATAATTGTCCGTTTGGATTTTCATCGTCACAGTTGGTCATATTAAACTCGTTAGTAACCTCTACAGCTATGTCGTTGCCGCGCAGGTCATCTACTGTGACCGTGGTTTCAACTGTTTCACACTCCGGTTCGTTCCGATCACTTACTTGTACTCGGTAAGTACCACTTTCCAATTCGGTAACCAGATTACGATCATCAGAAACAGCTAGAGCGTTACCATCACTATCTAACCATCGGTACACATAATTACCACTGCCGCCGTTTACATTAGCCGCTACTTGCCCATTCGGAAGAATACAGCTACTAAAAGGCGAAGAAGAAGCACTAATTATGAGTGGGATGGCAATTCCGTCAATAGTATAATTACGGGTAGTGGTGCAGCCAGTCAGGGTGTCCTGTATCCAAATAGTATATGTTCCAGGAATTAAGTCTTCTACTTCTAGAAGGTTACTAAACCCTACTAGGCTATCGGTAGGGTTACTGATTACGGCTCCTTCGTACCAACGGGTAATTATATCAGTACTATTCCTGACTTCAACCTCAATAAACCCTTCAGCATCATCAGCAGGATCGCAAGCTATAATTGGGTCAGAAATATTGTCTAATACGGCCACTAGATTGGAGGTTGAATCTTCGACAATAACTTGAACTGGAAGTGACTCACAACCCGGTCCAACTGCTTTCACGAGATATGTTCCGGCAGG
>CAKZPJ010000094.1 GCA_937138955.1 uncultured Flammeovirgaceae bacterium
CGTAATCGCCGCCTTGGGCAATGATCTGCGCGGCAATCTTGGTCTCTGCCAGATATATAACTTTCGGGAGTAGCTGAATTCATTTGCGAATCTGTTTCGTAGACAAAAATCAGATAAAATTTACTATAGCACTTATGTTTTAACTACATTTAAGGTAAATAATGTTTTATGAGTAAACACCATTTAGGCGAATTTGAAGAAATTGTGATGCTTAACGTCGCCATTTTGCACGGTAAAGCTTACGGCATTGCTATCATTGACGAAATGGAAAGTAGGCTCAACCGAAAAGTAAGCATTGGCTCCTTGCAAACCGTATTAAGACGACTAGAGAAAAAGGGCTATCTGGAATCTGAGTTTGGCGAAGCGACTAAACAGCGCGGCGGTAAGCGCAAACGATTCTTCACGGTCACTAACTTTGGTCAACAAGTCCTGGAAGAAGCCAAGGATCAGCGTCTTGCCTTGTGGAATGCTATTCCCTCTATTGCTTTTACGAACCCATCGTCATGAAGCAGTCCGATAGCCCTCAGCCATCTCGTTGGCCGCTCAAGTTCTTCCGCTGGTTCTGCCATCCCGACTACCGGGAAGATATTGAAGGGGATTTGCTGGAAAGGTTTGAAAGAAGATTAGCCGAGGGCGGAATAAGAAAAGCCCAATGGGAATTTAGTAAGGACGTACTACGGCTTTTTCGGCTAGGTCTAATCCGACCATTTAAACCAACACCATCACTTAACTATCAAAGTATGTTTCGAAATCATTTCAAAATTGCTTGGCGTACTCTTATCAAGCAGAAACTACATTCCATCATCAACATTACCGGATTAGCTGTAGGAATTGCCTCGTTTTTACTGATTGCCCTGTATGTGTATAACGAGCTAAGCTACGATCGCTACCACCAACATGCTGATAATATCTATCGTGTTGTAGAAAATATTCGTACGGATAGTGAGTTGCTCAGTGGGGCAACCACTTCACTTCCATTAGGGCCAACTTTAGCTCGCGATTATCCTGAAGTACTGGACTTTGTTAGGATCAGGTATAACAAACGGACAATTAGTATTGGGGACGATAATCACTTTTTAGAAGATCAATGTGTGTGGGCAGATTCCACTATATTCCAGGTATTTGATTTTCCGCTTTTAGAAGGCGACCCCAAAACAGCGTTAACCAAACCTGAGACGGTCGTACTCACTGAAAGTACTGCTCGCAAATACTTTGGAGAAGAGAGTCCGGTAGGACAGAGCTTAGAAATACAAGTTCAACCCTACCTCATTACTGGTTTGGCTGCGGATGTGCCAGAAAACTCTCACTTCACCTTTGACCTTCTCTTTCCAATAGTCTCAATCACTTCTGGTCGACCTGATTTAGCGAAAGATGGCTGGTTTATTCCAGGTGTTTATACTTACCTTTTATTAGCTGAAGGAGATAATAATACATCTAAAATAAAGGCTGCTATACCTGATTTTATAACCCGGCACACGGGTGAAGGTAGGTATGGAATGCAGTACACTGATTTTCCGTTACAGCCACTTGCTAGTATTTACCTTGCTAATCCACGCCTATTTGAAAATGGTAAGCGGGGTAACAAAAGTAATCTGTACATACTATCCGCTATTGCGATGCTTATTATGATAATAGCCAGCTTTAACTACGTAAATTTAGCGATAGCTCGGGCTTCTCGGCGGATAAAGGAAGTGGGGTTAAGAAAAATAATGGGGGTTGAAAGAAGCTTATTAATCCAGCAGTTTTTGGGTGAGTCTATCATCGTGAGTTTCCTATCTATGCTATCAGGTTTGGGAATAGCTGTCTTAACCTTACCTCTTTTTAACAGTCTACTTAATACTTCGCTGCATTTAGCCATAATGAATGAATGGAATGTCTGGGTAGGATTGCTGGTATTTAGTATACTGCTAGGTGTATTATCTGGTGCCTATCCTGCTTTTCTAATCTCAGGCTTCCATCCCTTACGCATATTCCAACAGTCGCCCCAGTCACTACGAAGCCAGGGATGGTTGAGAAAAATACTAGTAACCGCCCAATTTGCTATTTCCATGACTCTTATTGCCGGCACTTTGCTAGTGTTTGAGCAATTGGATTTACTCAGTAACGCTAAACTGGGGTTTGTTAAAGAACAAATGCTCAAAATTGATTTTAATAGAGATAAGGCAGTCAAACAGCATTTGGAATCGGTCAAATAAACGCTAGGAAATATTCCCGGGGTTACGGCTGTTTCTGCTTCCTTTCATGTTCCGGGTGAAGAATCCCTTCCTGTTCAGATGGCTTCCATAGAAACCGCCGAAGGAAAGATGACCGACACTAATTTCAACCAGTATTTTGTGGATGAAGATTTTATTCCCAACTATGGGATTGAAGTAGTGGCCGGACGGGCCTTTTCTCGCGATTACCTGGCAGATGATTCTATAGCTTTTATCATTAATGAGGCAGCAGCTAAGCAACTTGGATTTACTTCTCGTCAAACCGCTCTTGGTAGAAAAACAACTTGGGGAGAAAAAAAAGGGCGAATAATTGGGGTAGTAAAAGACTTTCACTACAAATCCCTCTATTATAAAGTTGAGCCATTATTGCTACACATCTACCGGAATCGTTTAGGCACTTTATCACTTAAGTTAGCATCGGATAATATTCCTGCGGTAATAGCCGATATTGAAAAGCAATGGAAAATACTGGCTCCTCACTTACCTTTTCAGTACTCCTTTTTAGATCAGGATTATGACTATTTATACCGAGCGGAAAAGCAGCTTAGTAAAGTAGTTAGCGTATTTAGCAGTTTAGCTATTTTCGTGGCATTTTTGGGGTTATTGGGGCTTACTTCATTTTCGGTAGAACGACGATTCAAAGAAATCGGTATCCGTAAAGTACTGGGAGCGTCAGTAAGTAGTGTGGTATTTCTGATTAGCCATGAGTTTGTTAAGCTGATCCTTATTGCTTTGATCTTAGCAATACCTATTACCTATTTTGTCATCAGCGGATGGCTCGAGAATTTTAGCCAACGTATTACTATTAATCCGTTCGTCTTTGCAGTAGCCGGAGGGGCTACATTGGTGGTAGCATGGCTGGTAGTCAGTCTCATATTGATCAAAGCTGCCCAGTCTAACCCAGTGGATGCACTGAGGAATGAATAAAAGTTGGTGCCAACCTTGTCTTAACTTTTTTGATAAAACGCTCTATCTCAAGCTGAAGGTTTCGTGAAGAATATACGAGTATCGGTGAGCAAAAGCAGTTTGTAACCTAATTTAGTTTACAACGTAAAGTAGTTTATAATCAATAGATTAAAATGATGAAAACAAGTAAAAAAGACATGACTGCCGCCGAATCTTGGAATACCATTCAGCGCATGATTAGTAATGCCAAACAGGATTTTAAAGACGATGGATACTTCTATCTGCTCTGGGGGTGGTTAGTCCTAGTAGCCAGTGTTGGTCACTATCTATTACTCACTCTTACTAATTTCGCTCACCCCTACGTCGTGTGGTCGCTCATGCTAGTTGGAATGGGATTTACTATCTGGAAAGTGGGTAAGTATCAGAAGCAACAGGTAAAAACTTACGTGGGTACCTTGATACAAAGCTTGTGGCTGGCCGTGTTTGTCGGTATTATGATTATACTGGTCGCTGCGGCCTTCGCGATTGGTTACCAGGTTGCTTACCCCGTTATTTTAGTGC
>CAKZPJ010000095.1 GCA_937138955.1 uncultured Flammeovirgaceae bacterium
GTCCTTTAATGCATTTTACAACGAAGCTTTACTACTAAAGCGGCCTTTGCGTCGGCGAACCATCTGGATGGTTAATTCAGCCGAACAGGGGGGCGCAGTAGCCGAGATACTCCCCCGGAAGATCAGCTTATTACGCCAACTAGGGCTGAAAGCAGAATGGCTGGTGATGGAAGCTGGCGAGCCGCAGTTCTTCTCACTAACCAAAAACATTCATAACCTCATTCACGGTCAATCAGGTGCTGAAATTACGGCGGATGATGTAGCTCTATACGAACGAATAAGCAAAGAAAATGCGCAGCAACTAGCGCAGCACGTCCATCAGGATGATATTGTTGTTTTTCACGATCCCCAACCCGCGGGAATAGCGCAGGAACTGAAGAAGACGGTTGATGTTATCGCTATCTGGCGCTGCCACATCGGACTGAATTACTCGAACGCCAGCACCGATCAGGCCTGGTCATTCTTATGCCCTTACCTGCGAGCTTATGATCATTTTGTGTTTTCCGATGCGGATTATATTCCCGAAAGTCTGTCGAGCAATGTATCAATTATTCATCCTGGTGTTGATCCTCTGTCGCATAAGAACCGTCCGCTTACGTTGCATAAGCTTACGGGTATTTTACGAAATGCCGGGCTGCTTGCTTCATCTCACCCTGAACTTTACCCTCGCTACCAACATCAGGTTACTCGTCTAACTTCGAATGGTACTTTTGGCCCCACGCAAAATGGGTCCGATATTGGCCTACTGTTCCGACCTATTATAACCCAAGTATCTCGCTGGGATAAGCTGAAAGGGTTTTTGAGCCTGATGGAAGGGTTTGTGAAGCTCAAGGAAGATTTAACTAATAACCCTCGGAACCGAAACTGGCAACGCATTCGGAATGCCCGTTTAGTACTAGCTGGCCCCGATCCTGATTCGGTAGCCAATAATCTTGAAGGAAAGCGGGTACTGCAAGAGTTAGTAGAAGCGTACGTAGCCCTACCCGCCCAATTAAAAGAAGATGTAGTAATACTCAAATTACCGATGCATTCGGCCAAAGAGAATGCGTTGATCGTGAACGCCCTTCAACGGTGCTCGTACTTGGTCGTACAGAATTCTATCCAGGAGGGTTTCGGACTAACCGCTACTGAGGCGATGGTTAAGCGGATTGGGGTATTAACCAGCAGTGCTTGTGGCCTACGTAATCAGGTACGGGATCGCATTGATGGCCGGTCGCTACGCCATCCGGAAAACCCTAAAGAGGTAGCCTACTATTTGGAAGGGCTGCTTAGCAGTCCGAAGGTGGTTGAGGAGATGAGCTTTAGCGCGGAGAAACGGGTGTTAGATCATTTCCTGATCTTTCGGCAACTTACCCAGTGGCTTAACGTATTTCACTGGGTATCCCAGGCGAAGGAATCGGCCCAATCTGCTGGGCAAGCCAACGGTTTCTATCTGGCTGAAGTATAAATAAACAGAATGTAAAGTAAATGACCGGTGTGCTTACTGATTTTCAAATTGAAACGCTACTGACCAGTCAGGTGATAGGGCGATTGGGCTGCGGCCGGGAAGAAGAACTGTACGTAGTGCCCATACTGTTTGCTTTTCAGCCGCCGTATATCTACAGTCACGCCCGGGAGGGTACTAAAGTGGCATTGATGCGCCAGCAGCCGCAGGTCTGTCTGGAAGTAGATCAGATTGATAACCTAGCCAATTGGCGCAGTGCCATTATTTGGGGTGAGTTTGAAGAGTTGACCGATAATGCGGCGGAAGAAGGTCTTCAAGTGCTAAAAAGCCGATTATATCCGCTCAAAACCGGAGTGTATAGTCAGTCCATCCTTGACCTTCAGGCTCAGGATATAGCCCGCGCCGGGCAACGAGCCGAAGTAATCTACCGAATTAAGATTGAACGGCAGTCGGGGCGCTTCGAGAAAAACTAACTATTTGCCAAAACGGCAATAACCAGGCTGTAGGGTTTTTGTCAGTAAAATGTATATTACAATAATGCACATTGGAACCAACCTAACCTACTATAAAATCAACCGCCATTTTAACATGAAGCTGGGTAGTTGGCAGCAAAGGAATATCATAGCTAACATCTTTGAGTAGAATAGGAAGTTCCGTGCATCCTAAAATGATTCCTTGCGCTCCCTTACCTTTCAATAGCTTCATTTGGCTGATGAAGAAATCCTTAGCTTGCTGGGAAAAGACTCCCTGCGTCAGTTCTTTGGATACATAGTGATGAGCTAAATTCAGATACTGATTATCAGGGATTACGGTCTCTATTGAGAACTTATTTTTTATGATCTCCGAAATGAAATTACCGGTCATTGTAGGTTTGTTCCCTAACAGCCCCAGGGTGCTTAGATGGAGTCGCTTGGCTTCTTTTCCGGTAGCCTCCGCAATGTGTAAAATGGGAATACCTATTTTTGGTTGGACAAACGAATAAGTCATATGAGGAGTATTGGCGCATATGATGATACAGTCAGCTTCGACCAGTTCCAGTTTCCGGGCAACATCCAGATACTTAGCGTTAATCTTCTTCTTATTCTGCTCTCGCATCAGTTCGATGTTGATGCTATGAATGATAAGTGGCGGGTTGCCCTGTTTGCCAATTCTTTCACTAACTCCCTCATTGATCAGCCGGTAATACTCAATCGTGGAGTGCCAAGACGTACCCCCAATCATTCCTAGAGTTTTCATAATAATTTTATCTTCCGTAATATAGCTACTCTAGACCGAGATAAAACGCATTATCTACTTGTACTCTATTATGCTCAGAGTTTTAGCACTAAAATGGGTACCATCGCTGCGCGGGCAATTCCGACGGAGTGTCTTTCTTCAGGTTTGACATCAGTGGGTAAATGCCGACGGGCTAGCACCACTAATACTTGGGGGCTATGGTGGCGAACATACTCCTCCATACCTTTAACCGATCCATCACCAATCGTGAGGTGAAATCGGTACGTAGTGTCCTTCAGTAGAAAACCTAACTCTGCGTTGGCCCGATTGGTAAATATAGAGGCCAAATTTTTAGTGTCACCAAACTCTACAATCTCTACGGTAGCCTCGTAAATTTCCGCTAGTTGCCCAATAAAATTAATTGGTTCTACATCTTTCAATAAAGAAGCATCGTAGGCTAAAGCGATTCTTTTTAAAGAGTGATATTGTACCTCAGTAGGTACAAGTAGTAAGTGGTACGGTATCTTTTGAACGATATCGGGCAAAGGTAAAGAGTCATCCGCTGGGGTTACTACCAAATCGGGATGGTAGGTAGGCCCAGCCGCTAGGATGGCATCGCTTAGTGGGCCATCTAACGAAACTAGCCGGTAATCTACGGGACTTTCCGGTAGCATGCGTTGTTTAAGCTCCTCAAAACCACTTCTGACTTGTTCTCTCTCGGCAGAAGAGTGAATCGGATGGACTTCCGTGTCCACTAATAGGGATTCGTAAATGAAGGCTACCGTAAGCTTGGCCGATAGTTCATGAGCCATCTTTACAGCATACTGCACGACTGACTGGTAGTTGGCCGCAGCGGGGACGGCTACTAAAATATTATGGATCGCTTTCATGGTTGTGGTAATTGATCTATCACACAAAAATTAAACCTGCCTCTCGAAATCAGCTATACATCTGGCTAATGTGGCGAAGCCCTTGGGGGTTGAGTATGGCGATAGACTGCCCCTGGGTAGCAATCAGTTTTTCCGCTTTAAATTCTGATAACAAGCGGATAATCGTTTCTTTAGCACTTCCCAGCAAACTGGCTAAGTCGTAGCGACTCAGATTGATAAAACCGTCATCATCATCATTGCACTGCTCGTAAAAATCGTCTAACGAAAGCAATGCATGGGTTGATACGACTGGGCAACTAAACGCTGTTCGGCTTCCATGATGTCGCGACACAGTAGCTGCGTAAAGTGATTGCTAACGCCGTGGTCGCGGCCAAAGACCTCCAAAAAATCTTGATGGGGGAT
This sequence comes from uncultured Flammeovirgaceae bacterium, assembly GCA_937138955.1. Classification (GTDB taxonomy): domain Bacteria; phylum Bacteroidota; class Bacteroidia; order Cytophagales; family Cyclobacteriaceae; genus Tunicatimonas. The sequence goes on from CAKZPJ010000095.1 coordinate 3,952, forward strand.
AAAAGCGACAGTGGCTTCTTCCAGTACGGTGGCTGACATATTGTATTGGGCATTGTTAAGCAGGGCAGTATAACCAATAAAGTCCCCTGCGCCCGCAATACGGATAATCTGTTCTTTGCCATCGCTTCCGTACTTGTGCAGTTTCACTTTCCCCTTTTGAATATAAAAAAGTCCCCAAGGGGTATGTTTCTCTTGGAATAGCGTATGACCCTTAGGATACGTGGTGGTTTCGTAGCGTTGTTGGAGGTCAGTTAATCTGCCTAAGGCGGAAAAGCGAGGCGTAACTTCGGGGGCGGTTGGTAAGGTTGATAGTAAGGCGTTCATGACGGCTTGGGTTAGAGGGTTAGTAGAATAATCTAAAGGTACCACGACTAACTATCTTATAGTAGACGTAAAACACGTAATTGTACAAATACGAAAAAGTCGTAAAAAAACTACGAGAATTGCGTAGAAGACGAGGGGCAATGGACAATGAGCAATGAGCAATGAACGGTGAGCAGTGAGTGGGGGAGGGTGTAAATCAGTCCTTTGTCCTTTATCACCCCGGAACAAGCTGGTTACTGGTATAAAAGATTACCGGTTAAATCACTATTCAATACTTCCGGTCTCCGATGTTCATGGCACCTCGCTCCCTGCTCCAAGCCCCCCGCTCCCCGCCATCAAAGATCTACCAGGTTTTGCTTGATGGCGTACCGGACTAATCCGGCGGTATTCTTGACATTGAGTTTGAGAATTAAGTTACGACGGTGGGTATCTACGGTACGAGGACTGATGAAGAGTCTATCGGCAATTTCATGATTGGTGAACTCTTGGGCAATCAGTTGTAACACTTCCCGTTCTCGGGGTGTCAGGGTTTCAATTTGACCATTTGGCTGACGATGGGTAGAATGAGTCATGAAACGATTCATCACGGTAGCAGCTACTTCTTTGCTAAAATAAGTTTGACCACTGGCTACCGTTCTAATCGCTGTAATCAATTCATCCATCCCGGTATCTTTTAGTATATAGCCGGTAGCCCCCGCCCGCAGCATACTGGTAATATGAGGCTCTTCATTATGCATGGTGAGAGCGAGTACTGCTATTTCCGGGTATTGCTCTTTTATTTGACGTGTAGTTTCGGTACCCCCCGTTTCATCTCCTAAACTAATATCCATCACCACTACCTGAACGGAAACGTGTTCCCGTAGTTGCTTTAATGCTTCGGCACTGTGGGCAGCTTCGCCAATTACTCGAATATCAGCAATATCCGATAGCGAAATCCGAATCCCATCACGAATCATCTGATGATCATCGACCACTAAAACATTGATCAATTCCATAATAGACTTAGATTTTGGGAATTTCTACGGTGATTAAGGTGCCCTTTCCCGGACGAGTATCAATTTCTAACGTACCGGAGAGTAGCTTTAAGCGGGCTTCAATATTTTTTAACCCAAAACCATTCTGGGAACCACTGCTTGGAGTCGGAATAAAACCTACACTATCGTTCTCAATAGTGAAACCTACTCCATCATCTTCTACGGTCAATACAATACTATTAGAATGCTCGATAAGTTGCATATCAATACGTTGGGCGTGGGCATGCTTCAGGGCGTTGTTAATCAACTCTTGGGCAATGCGGTATAGCCCGATCTTAAGTTGTTCATCCGGTTCGTTTTCCAGCCCGTACATCTGTAGATTGATCTGGGTCTGCTGAGTTTCATTAATCGTCTGGCACAGAAAACTTAGTGCTTTCACTAGTCCATAATCCCGCAGCACACTGGGCATCAAATTGTAAGAAATATCCTTTACCTCCCGAGTCGTTATCTGTAAGATCGTCTTAAGTTTGGCAAAGGCCTCCTGATTTCGCTCGTTGGATTGAGCGACGTCAGTTTCTAGGGCATTCAAGTGCAAGCGGATAGCAGTCAGGGACTGGCTCAAGCCGTCGTGTAGTTCCCGGGCTACCCGTTGTCGTTCTTCTTCTTGCCCTTCAATTAGTGCTCGGGTCACGGCTTGTTCGGCTTTTCGCTTGTCAGTGATGTCTACCCCTGAACTTAGCGTAGCGGTAGGCTGGCCATTAGCATCCTGGATTACGGTATTATGCCATTCTATTAACCGTTCTTTTTTATCTCGAGTAAGTACCCAGTTCTCGGCATATTCTATTTCGGACACTGCCCCCTGCATAGCCCGATGGAAAATGGAGCGTACTTCTTCTCGTACCCGCTCGGGAACAAAATGGTCAAACCATTTTTTGCCAATAATATCTTCTTCGCAGTAATCCAGTAGCTCACAGCCTTTCTGATTGATTAAAGCAACGGTTTGATCTTGGTTAATCAGTACAAAAATAGCGTTAGCAATATCCAGGTACTGCTGAGCCGTTTCTTTTTCCTGGATAAGGGCTCGTTCGGCTTCCTTACGATGGCTGATATTCAGCACCGTTTGTAGAAGAACGTGGCGATGGTCGTACCGAAAACTTTGTAGGTGTACCTCCACCGGAAAGGTGGTTCCGTCTTTACGGACAAAGACTGACTCAAAAGTAACTTTGGCTACTTCTTCAGCGAGGATCGGTTTGATGGTCCGCTGGAAAGCCGACTGATCCATATCCAGTTTAATATCCCAAGGGTGGAGTTGTCGCAGTTCAGACAAGGAATAGCCCAGATCGTTGAGCGCGGCTTGGTTAAACCGCACGAAGTGCAGGGCAGCAGCATCTATCACGTAGATAGGGTGTAATGACTCCTGAAATATACGAGTGAGCAGCGTATTTCGATCTCTTGCTTCTTGTTGTTTAGTTATATCAGCAACGTAGGCAATCGCACTACGCTTTCCCTCAACGTCAGCGTAGCTCAGACTAACTTCTACTGGAAATTGGCTCCCGTCCTTACGTTGCCCTAGCAGATAGCGACCCTGCCCCATCGGACGAATCTTCGGCTGGTTTTGGAACTCCTTTCGTAGTTGCTGATGCTTGGTTCGTAATTGGGTAGGGATGAGTATCTCCAGTGGGTATCCAGCTAACTCGTGAGGGCCGTAGCCGAAAATCTGTTCAGTATAGGAGTTAGCTATCTCAATCGTTCCGGTGGCATCTACCACCAAAATGCCTAGTGTAGAAGAATGAAAGATAGATTCAAAAATACTTTCGCTAACTGTAGGTTGGATCATTTGCAATGGTTACAAAATTTCTTTTAACAGATAATAAGCACAACCTTAGTTTACAACTAATAGATTGGAAATAATAGTTATCAAGTTAATTGATAAAGGATAAAACGCAATAAGAATACTTAGAAAAATTAAGTATAAATACGCATGCGGGTATTAATGTAAATCATTTTTTCAAAAAAATGTTAAGCTAGATTTGCAAGATGGATTCATCCCTCAATCTTTTAATCGCCGATGGTTCTGCTCTTATACGGAGGGGGTTAGCCCAGGTATTGGGTACAGTGCCGGGATTCTCTTTGGTAGGAGAAGCCAGCAATGGCCAACAAGTACTGGATCAGCTACCAAACTTAGAGGTGGATGTAGTGCTGATGGATGTTCAGATGCCGGTGATGAATGGTATTAGTACGACACAGTATATAACCCAGCATTATCCCGAGATAAAAATACTCGGTATGTCATCGCAGGATGAACCTTACTACCGCGAAGATATGCTAAGGGCTGGGGCTCTAGGTTGTATTCCTAAAATTGCCCCTACGCAGCTTATGGCCGAAGCCGTAAAGACGGTGGCCCGGGGTCAGACATATACCTATCACGAAAGCTGACGCAGGTCATTCTCTTTGTATAATATTTCCCCGTTCTTTTCCCATAAAAGCAATGGTTTTACACCGACTGGGTAACTTGAGTGATCGTGAAATACTTCAGTAATTGTTTTTGGATGCTTATTCCCATTTTAGCGTGGAATATTATTTTTATAGGTTGCCTGCCTCCCCCTTATAACCGCGACGTTTTCTGGAAAGATATTCTTCCCCTGATTGGGACAATCGAAAATATCATTAGAATTGTGGTATTTGCCTACCGATTCTTATGAAATTTTCGCTAAGAAATCCAGTACAGAAAGCAGGCTTAGGTATTTATCTAGTGAGGCTTTTGCTCTACTTTTCTTCCTGGGTGCTTCAGATGTACTTGCTGCAGAGTGGCTGGTCGCGTAGCCTCTGGGGATACGCTGCTCCGGCCTACGTAACCATTATTTTCTTTATTGGAATAGGTCTTATCGGCCAAACATTTTTTATTAAGTTCTCTGGTATCTCGATGACTTATCTTGCTCTTTTGATAGTCTTTGTAGCAGTTCATACCGCCCATGCCTCCTTAGTATTTCAAAGAATCACGCCCCTGTGAAACGAAGTCCAATCAGCGCCAGTAGTCTGCACTTGGCTTATTCCACATGCCAATTAGAAATAGCATATCCTTGCCATGCCTGTTTATCCTAAAACCAACGCTGAATACAAAGTTAAAAAGCTCCGTTTTTCCGTCAGACGGCCACATATAGCCTCAATGCGCTTCCCCCGGGCACAATATGATGGCTTTAGTAGAACTTGACGTAACCAATGCCCGCCGCTTGATATAAATACTATTGCGCCAGATATCCTCCGTCAGCCGGTAAATAGGCTCCATTGACGAAAGAAGATTTTTCCGATGCGAGCCAAAGTACTAGTTCAGCTACCTCATCGGGCTTTCCCAGTCTTCCCTGGGGATGAAGAGCGGCAATTTGTTCCAGCTGCTCATCATCCAGGTTTTTCTCCAACAGCGGGGTTTCAATAAATCCGGGACCGATGGCGTTGACCCTGATACCTTCTTTGGCATATTCCAAGGCCCCATTCTTAGTAAGTCCTACTAAGCCATGTTTTGCGGCGACGTAGGCACAACTGCGGGCAAAACCAACCTGGCTAAGAATTGAGGCCATATTAATAATAGAACCCCCGCCACCTTCCAACATAGCCGGAATTTGATACTTCATGCCATAAAAAACACCGGATAGATTAATGGCAATGGTCTTATCCCACGACTCTACGCTATAGTCTCCAATCAATGCACTTTCTCCTCCAACCCCAGCATTGTTTACTGCAATATCCAGGCTTCCAAATTTGTCAATGGTGGTTTTCACCATATCAGAAACATCTTCGGCGCTGGATGTATCAACTTTGGCAAAAATCGATTCTACACCCTGAGTCTTCAGCTTTTCAACTACTGCTTTCCCCTGTTCTTCGTCAATATCGGCAACTACGACATTCGCCCCGTTTTGTGCGAATAGCACCGCCGTGCTTTTACCTATTCCTGACGCTGCCCCGGTAATTATTGCGGTCTTTCCTTCTAGTAATTGTTCCATGTTTCTGGGTTTAAAATATCCAAATTGATAAATATAACTTTATTGTTTTCTTCACTCTCACTGATAGCTATACCCGGAGTTGAACCAGCCGAAGTAAAGGCTTAGATTGCCTACCATACTGGTAAAATCACGCTGGTTGAGGTAGGGGGTATCCACGTCTGATACGAACCGATAACCTACTCCGGCTTTGATTTTCATCCAAGGAGCTACGTTCAGTTCAACTTCGGCCTGAGGAGTAAGTACAAACAAAGCATCTTCGTCTATTCGGTTTTCTTCTTCAAAGATAAACTCGTTGCGCTCGCGCTCGGCTAGATACACTCCTCCGCCCCCCACTTTCAAGCTAACACTGGGATGAATTAAGCGGTGAGACTGGTTCAAATATCCCAACCACAAGCCCCCGTGGCCAAAGGCCATATCCACCTGCTGAAGCTCCGGAAAGGATTTATCCAATCTTTTAAACGTTCCCATTCCGTAGAATCCGGCAAAAAATGTTTGGTCAAACAAGGCGGCCAAACTAAATCCTCCGCTGGGCACTAGCTCACCTTCTAGTGAGGATAGCTCCAACAGCACGCCCCCAAAGCCCGAAATACTGACGGGGCGATCATCCGAAAATAGAAATTCCCGCGCTGGCTGGGCGTAGCTTACCCATGAGTGCGCGAATAGTAAGATGAGCAAGTAATAGCGTATCGGTAAAGTTTTCATCGTTTCTGTCGTGTTATTGGTCAAACCATCCAAACATGATGGTAAATGTTCCTTGTAAACTGTTAAAGTCAGCATTCTTCAAAGGAGCGGTTTCTACTCCCGCCACAATACGGTAGCCTAATCCTGCATTAAGTTTCATCCACTTCAGCACATTGAGTTCTACCTCGGCCTGCGGCGTGGAAACAAATACTCCATCGCGAGCAATTTGGTAGGAGTTCCCTCGGCCTCGTTCCCGCTCATCCACCAAACGAATATTTCCCCCGGCTATCTTAGCGCTTATTCCGTAGTGTATCAGTCGGCTTGATTCATGAATATAGCCCACCCATAGTCCACCGTGATCAAAATCAACTCGTACCCGGTCGTACTGTATCCCCTCTACTAGCAGGCTGCTGTGATTATTGCTCCTTAGCCCATAGGCCCCAATAAATAATTGCTGATTAATAAGTAAAGCTCCACCACCGCCAGTAGCTACGTTGAAGTCACCCGAAACCGCAGAATATTCATAGATCGGGCCGCCAAATCCCGAGAATTTTATCGGGGCTTGCAGTAGAGATTGGTGGGTTTCCGGTTCTGGTTGTTGTTGTGCTTGGGCTGCTGGGATACCACTACTGAGTACTAATATAACCGATAATGTCCAATAAAATTTCATAACTTAGTTTATTTTAGGTTGTATCGGCACCCAAGAAGTTGGTCTGTTCTAAGGCGGCGAATAAGTACGAAAGTACAGTTGGACAGCTAGACCAGCAATGACCCAGGTTTTTCTACCCGCTGATCCAGATCATTTGATTTCTCAGTCATATACGTCACTTCAGTGAATTAGTCTGAGCCGGTTCCAACTCGTTGATTAGTGAAGTTGGGGAAGTTGATGAGGCCTTAAGCGGGAGCGTGTCTTCAACCGGAAAACCCAGTAGATTACTGGCGGCTAGTAAGATCGCCTTATGGGAAGAATAAAGCTCCCGGTTTACGTTGGCCAGGGTAGACAAACTGACCACGTCCAGTGATCTTTTGTTTACGATCTGATAAATATCATTAAGTAAGCGCTCGTAGTTTTGCTGAACCGATACGGTCAGGGAACTTAGTGCCTCAAACGATATTCCGCCTTCGGATAGCCATACTTCTATTAGTGCGTCGTAGAATTGCTGAGTACTATCCCGGAAGTGCTGGAGCAGTTGCTGATAATATTGCTTGGTCCGGCTCTCAAAGTCCCGCAGGTTATGCTCAATGTCTTTTACCCCTTTCACGGAATGAGAGATGTTCTGAATGGCGTGGGCTAACTGGTTCAAATGTTCGGTTTCTTCCGGCGTGAGGGTTTGCTTTTGAATTTCTACGTAGTAGCGAAGCATTTCT
>CAKZPJ010000096.1 GCA_937138955.1 uncultured Flammeovirgaceae bacterium
GTATTCGTAGTTATCCACCCAATTTCCTCGGATGGGTAATACTTTTCGTTTGCTTCCTTCTCGTTGCATTCCGACTTTCTCCAGTACTCGGGCTGAAGCAATATTTTCGGTAGCACAGCCCGCTTCAATCCGGTGCAAATATAACTCTTCAAAGCAGAACCGGAGCACTTCTTTCAGAGCTTCGGTTGCTAAACCTTGTCCCCAGTATTGCGGAAGCAGTTTGTACCAAACTTCCCCTAAACGAAATCTTCCTTCTCCCAAATGTAGCGCAATCAGCCCAACAAAGTTCCTTGATCTGCCATCAGAAATTCGCCAGTTAAAATGACGGTCAGGTTCTACTTGCTGCTGACTAAGCCATTGCTGGACAATGGCTTCTGTAGCCGCTTTATTTTCGGGAATGCCTAATGTGTTGTATTGGTCAGTTTCGGGTAAAGAATGCAAATGATGAATATCGTCCAGATCATCCGGTGTAATGATCTTCAAATGAAGTCGGTTAGTGGTTAATTTTGATTGCAAATTAGGAGGGCAGTATTAAGTTACTGAATCAATTCCAGTCGCTTTTTAAGCGTACGAAGTCGTACGAACTGGTCGCCTTCAAAATCTTGTTCGTTGAACTGGTGCTGGATTAGTTTCTGGTGTAACTCCTGCATTCCCTTCTGTAGGGTGTATTCCAGTTGAAAATCAGGAAGGACAGAGTTGAGTAGGTCAAAATTGACTTTATAGTTGCGGGGGTCTTCGCCTACTTCGCCAGTGTATACAATTTCAGCTTCGGGCAGTAGTTTCTGCACCTCATCGGCTACGTCTTTTACTTGGAAGTTTTCCTTGTTTCCACCAACATTTACCATAAGATTGTGCACTTTGTCGCGAGGGGCTTCACTTAAAGCGACAAAGGCGCGAGCAATATCTTTACAGTGGATGAGCGGACGCCAGGGTGAGCCGTCACTTTTAATCGCAATATTTCCTTTGGAAATGGCGCAAGCTAGTAAGTTGTTCACCACCAGGTCGATGCGGAGCATAGGCGAATGACCGTAGGCGGTAGCATTTCGTAAAAAAGTAGGAGAGAAGTTCTCGTCAGCCATTGCCGAAATCTGCTTCTCGGATTCAATTTTGGATTTGGCGTAAGCCGTCAGTGGGTTTACCGGATCGCTTTCATCCATATCTAGCTTAGCACCCTTACCATAGATAGAGCAACTGCTGGCAAACAGAAAGCGAGACATGCCGGCTTTTTTTGCCATTTCCGCTAGTTTCACCGATCCTTCCAGATTGATTTGGTAGGTTAGTTCAGCATCGACATCGCCCATTGGATCGTTGGATAAAGCGGCTAAGTGCATCACCGCATCGAAGCCCTGTAAATCGCCAGTAGTAAGGTCGCGTACATCACGATTCCATTCGGTTTGGGGTGAAATGACTTCCTCCCAGCCAGTGCCTTCGTAGAGGTTAATATCGCAGCCAGTAACCGTATGGCCATTTTCAATAAGCAATGGAACTAAGTGAGCCCCGATATATCCTTTATGTCCGGTAACCAGTACGTTCATGGTTTATTCTTTAGCATATGAAAAATAGCAGTTGCTTCTTCCTGAAACCGATGAGTCAGCGAATAGCTTACTACAGATTTAAGTTTTTTAGCAATTACCTGCAAATCATCCGGGTGCTTGGCAGTGTCCTGCTCGTTGGTCATGATTGGTAACTGCTTTCCGTATTCGTTCTGGTAGGCAGTTTGAACCTCCTCAGCTACGTCTAGCATAGAAAATGTTTGCTCACCACAAATATTAAACGTATCGTTCGGTGCCGTTGGAAGGTTCATTATTTTCTCCACTATACGGCAAACATCACCCATCCAAATAAAATCGCGCGTGGCTTTTCCGTTTGATTTGAGTACAATTTTCTCCTCAGTAGCGGCCATCTGAGCCAGATCGTTCAGTACCAAATACCACTTAGAAGAATCGTAATCTTTGGGGCAACCATAGCTGTTCGTAAGCCGAAAAATAGTATAAGGTAACTGATGGTTCGAGTGGAACTGCTTTACATAATATTCAGCAAACAAATGAGTAGTTCCGTAGTCGTTTTTAGGTTCAGGTGGCAGATCTTCAGTGATTAATCCGCTGCGCCTGCCGTAAACCTGAAAAGTGGAAAAATAAACGAAATGTGGTTTTGCCTCCGAGTAATTAGCAAAATGTTCCAGTAAGTTGCGAGTACCTAAGCTATTGACCAACAGCGCATCACGCGCAAAGTTGGGTTTGAAATAGTCGTTTACACTAGCGGTATGAATCACTTCGTCGAACCGGTGAGGTGCAAGCGAAGCTTCAACCTGCTCGGCATCCGAAATATCGCAAGTAATTAATTGAAAGTTCGCTTCAGTGATGATAGATCGCTGGCGACTGGTTAATACGTATACTTCGTAATTGGCCTGTTGAGCAAAATAGTCAGTGAGCCAACTGCCGAGGTTGCCGAGTCCTCCGGTGATGAGTAGTTTCTTCATAGATCTACCATATTTTCCACTGAGGGTTTCCTTCACTCCATAGGTTTTCCAACGTGCGCTTGTCGCGTAGCGTATCCATGCACTGCCAAAACTGATAATGTTTGTAGGCAGTGAGCTGACTATCGGCTACCAGTTGTCGCATGGGTTCGCGTTCAAACATAATATGGTCTCCGGCTACGTAGTCTAGTGCTTCCGGTTGGCAGACGAAGAAACCACCGTTGATCCAGCCACCTTCTCCCTCGGGTTTCTCTTCGAAGCTTTCCACTACTTGGTTTTCGTCAAACTTCATCGCTCCAAATCGCCCTTCGGGTTGCACGGCAGTCATGGTAACTAGCTTACCGTGGTTTTGATGGAAATCTACTAGTTCTTTAATATTGACATCCGAAACCCCGTCGCCGTAGGTGAACATAAAAGGTTCGTTGTTTAGATAGGGTTTAGCTCGCTTAAGCCGCCCTCCCGTCATGGTATTGAGCCCAGTATTAACCAGCGTCACCTTCCAGGGTTCAGTATCACGTTGGCTGTGCGATTCAATACTGTTTTGAGCAATATCAATAGTTACATCATTTTGATGAAGAAAGTAATTGGCGAAGTACTCCTTAATTACGTAGCCTTTGTATCCCAGCAGAATAACGAAGTCGTTGAAGCCAAAGCTAGAGTAAATCTTCATAACATGCCACAGTATGGGGCGCCCCCCAATTTCCACCATCGGTTTAGGAATCAGGTGGGTTTCTTCACTGAGGCGGGTACCAAATCCCCCGGCCAGAATAAGTACTTTCATATGTTAGTTATCAGTTGATAGTCCACAGTAAATATTATCGTTTTTGATTTCCTAATTCTGTTCTCCTTTTCACTTTTTTTGGCAAAAATAAACAATCTCACTATCCATTAGCGCGTAGCGTTGAGTTTGTTCGGGGGTGAAGTGCTTTACGTAATCATCTTCCGTGACGTTCAATCCTCCCTGTCGTAATCGGTCACCGTAGTCGTGGCCGTAGCGGCGCACGTGGTCATCTTGTCCGTAAAGGCGTTCTCGTTCTTTGG
>CAKZPJ010000097.1 GCA_937138955.1 uncultured Flammeovirgaceae bacterium
AGTAGATGTTAGAAACGCCTGCATCTTTCAGGAACACCAGGTAGTGCTGGAAGATGTCCATTTCTCAGTAGCTCAGGGTGAGTTTGTCTACCTGGTCGGGCGTACCGGTAGTGGAAAAAGCTCGCTGATGCGAACGCTCTACGCTGATCTGCCTCTCCGAATTGGTGAGATGGATGTAGCGGGGTACGCTATTAAAAAGATAAGCCGTTCGGATGTGCCTTACCTTCGTCGAAAGATGGGTATTATTTTTCAAGATTTTCAGCTCTTTGCCGACCGAACGGTAGACGAGAACCTCAACTTTGTGATGCGAGCTACCGGGTGGAAAGAACGGGCTAGTATGAAAAAACGTTTGGTTGAAGTACTAATGCAAGTTGGGTTAGGTTCAGCCGGAACCAAGCTGCCTCATCAGTTGTCCGGTGGAGAGCAACAACGGGTTGCCATTGCTCGCTCTTTAATAAACAAACCTATTTTGCTAGTTGCCGATGAGCCAACTGGAAACTTAGACCCTAGTGTATCGGAGGGTATTCTTAGTCTTTTTCAGGAAATAAATCAACAAGGTACCACCGTACTAATGGCGACCCATAGCCATGAATTTGTCCGAAATTACCCCGCCCGGGTGCTCAAATGTGAACACGGTCGTCTGCTCGATTCCCAACGAGAAGATTTTGAGCTCAATAGCACGTATTAGTCCGTAGTTCATAGTCAGCAGTCCACAGAATTAATACCGACGAGTATATTATACTGTTGACTGTCTAGACAGTACCTATCGCCCCTCGACTATATGCTTCAAACCACTATATTGCAAGGAATAGAATACTAAAGCTCCCTAAATCTCAATCAACTCATGAAACTAGCCGCTATTGACATTGGTACCAACTCTATTCACATGATTGTGGTGCAAGTGCAGGGGGATAATACTTTTCATGTGATTGAGCGGGAGAAGGAAATGGTGAAGCTAGGCGAGGGGGTTTTCGCTACTAACCGACTTAGCGACCGAGCGTACAAAGAAGGATTAGAAGTAATTAAGCGGTACGTACAGTTAGCCGATCAGTTAGGCGTTGACGAAATTATTACTGCCGCAACCAGTGCCACCCGAGAAGCACAAAATGGCCGAGAATTTCTGGATGCTATTGTAAAGAAAACCGGCATTGCTCCCCAGGTAATTTCCGGTAAAGAAGAAGCCCGACTTATCTTTTTGGCTGTTCGGCAAGCCATTGCTTTGCAGGGTAAGAAAGCATTAGTGCTGGATATTGGCGGAGGAAGTACCGAAGCAGTTGTAGGCAATGAAAAGGAAGTACTGTTTCGTAGTAGTGTTAAGCTGGGAGTGCGTCGCTTGCTAGATATGTTTGAGCATCAGGGCCCCATCGGAAAGGAAGCCCTAAAAGTACTGGAAGCGCACATCAAACAGATAGCCCGTGATGTCATCAGTGAAGCCAAACAGCACGGGTTTGCTCAAGTAATTGGTACTTCCGGTACCATCCGAACCCTAGGTGAAGCCGCATTGATTGAAAATGGGGGAGATGACTTACCATCAGTAAATGCCGAGAAAGTATCGCGGGCTGACCTAGAAAAGCTTACCAAAAAGTTGCTAAAATCAGAGGCCGAAGAGCGATCCGATGTAAAAGGTATCAATGATCGCCGAGCGGATGCCATTCATCTGGGTGGAGTGCTGCTCACCCAACTGCTCCAACTAGCGGATGCTAAGGAAATTACACTCTGCGATGCCTCACTGCGCGAAGGATTAATCATCGACTACATTCAGAAGTATGCCAAGAAGGGAACCAGCTTACCGGAACACGAAGATCTGAGACACCGTAGCGCGGCTCATCTCGCCCTTAAGTTTGATGTTGATCTGGAGCAAGCCTCACACGTAGCAGCATTAAGCAAGCAGCTCTTCTGTGAACTTTCATCGCTGCATTCACTAAAAGTATACGAGCAGCATATTTTAGAGTACGCTGCTATGCTGCACGAGGTAGGACAGTATATTAGCTTCAAGCGCTACCATAAAAATTCTCGCTATATCATTAAGCACGCTCGTCTGCGGGGTTTCACCAATGAAGAGATACTGCTGGTTAGGCACGTAGCCCGCTACCATCGCAAAGCTGCGCCCTCTAAATCCCAAAAGAAGTATCGTAAGCTCAGTAAGCGGCAGCGTAACATAGTAAACGTGCTATCGGGAATCCTTCGTATCGCCGTTGGACTTAACACTACCAAAAATCAGTTAGTCCGAGAAGTACGTTGTCAAATTTCTAAAAAAGAAATACAGATTACTTCCAAAGGCTCTTCTACCCTGGATATTGAACTGTGGGCTGCCGAACGGAATAAAAAGGTGCTGGAAGAGGCACTTGACCGTAAGATTACAGTTCTAAAAAATACGTAAGAGATTGCCTATCATTTGCCTTGAAAGCAGCAATTTTCTAATCTGTTTAACCCTATTTCCCGTCAACAGGGGGAGATGAAGAGGCTGAAAATGTACTATCTTAAACGTTAACTTACGATTAAGATAAACACATGAAGTATAAATCTATCCGAGCATTTATTGGTGCTAAAGATTTTACAGAGTCTCGTCATTTTTACCAAGAACTGGGTTTTAATGAGGTCCCAGTTTCGTCTAATATGTCATACTTCTCGGTTGGCGATTTAGGTTTCTATCTGCAAGATTACTACGTGAAAGATTGGGTAGATAATTCTATGGTGTTTATGGAGGTAGACAATGCCCGCCAGTATCAGCAAAAGCTAGCCGACCTCAATTTGTCTGCTAAATTCAAGACAGTGAAGCTATCATCGATCCAGGAAAATGATTAGGGATGCGAATGTTTTTTGCACGATCCTTCCGGAGTACTCTGGCACTTTGGCGAGTTTTACTAGACCCGCTTTTCTTCTGCCAAACATTCAGTATATGCTGCCCAACTAATAGCGGATTTTGTAAGAACAATAGGCTGGTCTTGGGTGAACATTATTATTGATTTTGCGTATTGATTGGGCTAGGAACCCTACAAATCTGGGTAGCTTAATTATGAAATTATTCAGTTGCCAGAAGTGCGATCAGTTACTGTATTTTGAAAATATTCGCTGTGAGCGTTGTCGTAGCCAACTAGGATTTTCCCCTGACTCAATGGAGTTACTAACCTTAGTTTCACTCGGCAATGGCATCTTTCATACGTATAACAATCAAACCAAGACTTACCGATACTGTGCTAATGTTCAATACAAGGCATGCAATTGGTTAATCCCAGTGCATGACTCAAATGGCTATTGTACCGCATGTCTTTTTAATCGGACAATTCCCAACTTAACGGAGAAGAGAAATCTAAAACTCTGGCGAAAATTGGAAACTGCTAAACATCGCTTAATCTATACTTTGCTGAGAATGAATCTTCCCCTTATGCCTAAAACGGCTGATCTGGATAATGGCTTGGCTTTCGATTTTCTGGCGGATTGGATTGATGATAAAGGCAAAGCACAGCCGGTGCTTACAGGACACGCTCAAGGGCTAGTGACAATTAATATTAACGAAGCTGACGATGCCCATCGGGCGCAGATGCGGCAAGACATGGGCGAACGCTACCGAACCCTATTGGGGCACTTCCGGCACGAAGTAGGGCACTACTATTGGCAACTACTCATTGCAGATAGCGATAGGCTGTTGGAGTACCGAGCCTTATTCGGCAACGAGCAACTAGACTATGGTGAAGCTTTACAATCGCACTACCAACAAGGCCCCCCTACCGGTTGGCGAGAAAACTTTATAAGCTCTTACGCTACGGCTCACTCCTGGGAAGATTGGGCGGAAACCTGGGCGCACTACCTGCACATGGTAGATACTCTCGCTACCGCCTATGCGTTTGGTTTGCAAATACAACCTCGTGTAACTGATGATGAAGAATTAGCTGCTGAAATAGACCGAGATCCCTACCAAATTAAAAAATTTGACCGTATTATGGAGCTATGGCTTCCTCTAACCATTGCCATGAACAGCATTAACCGTAGCATGGGTCAACCGGATATGTATCCGTTTGTAATCTCCAATGCTGTGGTAGCAAAGCTGTCGTTTATCCATAATGTAGTTCGTGCTTCCGCAATTAATGCCTAATGATTGACGAACGTTGGATGCTGAGTAGCATATAATTAAATTTCATCAATCATCAATCATCAATCATCAATCATCGCTATTGCTCGTCAGGCTTTTTGTCCTAACTTTGCCACCATTCTAGAAAAACAAGATCCCTTCTATGCCTAATTCATTAAAACGAGTGCATTTTATTGCTATCGGTGGTAGCGTAATGCATGATCTGGCTTTGCATATTGCCCAAAAAGGGGTACAAGTAACTGGTTCTGACGATGAAATTTATGATCCTGCTCGAGGTGCTTTAGCCGAAGCCGGACTACTACCAGAACAAACTGGTTGGTTTCCTGAGAAGATTACCAAAGAACTGGATGCGGTGATATTGGGTATGCACGCTCGGCCTGATAACCCTGAGCTGCAGCGGGCGCAGGAGTTAGATATCCCCATATTATCCTACCCAGATTTTATCTACGAAAACAGCCGCGACAAACAACGGGTAGTCATTGCGGGTAGTCACGGTAAAACAACTATTACATCTATTATTGTTCACGTACTAAGCCAGCTAAAGCGGGAGTTTGATTATGTGATCGGGGCTAAGATTGATGCTTTGCCCGGGCGCGTTCAACTCAGTAATGCTCCGCTTATTGTAATTGAAGGCGATGAATACCTTTCTTCTCCCATTGACCGTAATCCGAAGATTCTAAAATACCATCACCATATCGGACTAATCAGTGGCATTGCCTGGGATCATTACAATGTTTTCAGAACCGAAGATGAATATGTGCAACAATTCGACCGTTTTGCTGATGCCTCGCCTAAAGCCGGAGTGCTGATTTACTGCGAAGAAGACGATATGGCTACTGTAATCGGACGGAAGGAGCGAGCCGATGTCACCCGGATAGAGTATAAAACCCATCCGCACCAAGTGCGCGACGGTAAAAGTTATTTAACAATTCCTGATGGCGAAGTGCCCGTCAAATTATTCGGAGCACATAACATGCAGAATATCAGTGGGGCCCTAGAAGTTTGTAAGCGGATTGGCGTGACTGGGGAGCAGTTCTACTCAGCTATCGGCTCATTCCAGGGAGCGAATATGCGGCTGGAACTGGTAGCCGAAAATGAACATACTCGATTATATAAAGACTTTGCCCACGCCCCATCGAAGCTACTCGCTACTACTAAGGCAGTTAAAAATCAATTTCCTAACCGAACCCTAGTTGCCTGCGTAGAACTACACACCTACAGTAGCTTGAATCCTGAATTTATCGGTCAGTACCAAGATACCCTGAAAGATGCCGATGTAGCTATCGTCTATCATAATCCTGAAGTTTCTCAACACAAAAAATTAACTCCCTTAACAGATGAGCAACTCAAAACTGCCTTCAACCAAGATAGTATTCTCATCTTTACTCAAACTGAAGCACTCAAGAAGTATTTGACGGAGCAAGAGTGGCCGGATAAAAATCTGCTAATGATGAGTTCGGGTACCTTTGGCGGATTGGATTTGGTGGAACTTGGCGAAACAGTAAGAGGAAGTTAGAAGATGGAAGGCTGGAGACCGGAAGTATTGAATAGTGATCGAACCTTCCAAATACGTAACTTCCTGACTAGTCCGTCTCAGATAAGTTTCGGGATGACTAATTCCCAAAGTCCAATCTCCATTGGCAATTCAGCAATCGAGCCATTTAACAATCGAATCATTCAGTGAAAATATGATAAATCTAAAACTAAAGAATCCGTTAACATTTTTTGATCTGGAAAGTACTGGGGTCAATGTTACCAAAGATCGTATAGTTGAGTATTCTTTCATCAAAGTACTACCCAACCAACAAGTAGAAACACTGACTCAACGAATCAATCCTGGAGTTCCGATTCCACACGAAACCAGCTTAATCCACGGTATTTACGATGAAGATATAAAAGATGCACCTACGTTTAAGGAAGTGGCTCGAAAGCTGCTTAAGTTCTTGGAAGGTAGCGACTTAGCTGGGTTCAATATCATCAAGTTTGATGTACCCTTGCTGGTTGAGTCTTTTCTTCGGGAGAATATAGAATTTGACGTAAGTCGAAGGAAATTTGTAGACGCCCAGAAAATCTTCCATATGATGGAGAAGCGTACGCTTTCCGCTGCCTACAAATTTTACTGCCAGAAAAATCTAGAAGATGCCCATAGTGCTGAAGCCGACACCCTGGCTACCTTAGAAGTACTGAAAGCTCAGGTAGAAAAATACGATGGTCAAGAAATGGTTGATCTCCAAGGTAATAAGGTAGGAGTTATTCGCGACGATGTGGAATCGTTACATAAAGTTTCTACATCAAAAATGGTGGATTTGGCAGGGCGATTTAGCTTTAATAACGACGGAGTTGAAATCATCAATTTTGGCAAACACAAAAATAGGCCAGTAGAAGAGGTGTTAGCTTCCGAACCGGCCTTTTACGACTGGATGATGAAAGGAGACTTTCCACTAGACACCAAGCGCATACTGACTGAAATAAAGCTGCGAGGTTTAAAATCCAGATTTTAGCCTTCTTACTTCGGGTTTTACCTACTTTTTATAGTAACTTTATAGCAACTTTTTAAGCTTAAACTAATCAAATACGCGCACAACTAGCTGTTTTATGGCCAAGACCATCATCGTATCAAATCGCCTTCCTATTAAAATTTCTCGTAACGAAAAAAAACAATTAGAGTACCAAACCAGTGCGGGAGGATTGGCCACCGGTTTAGGGTCAATTTACAAAGAGGGCAATAACTTATGGATTGGCTGGCCTGGACTAGTAAGCAAAAAAAAGGAGGAGAAAAAAGAAATTACGAAGCATATCGGTAAGGAAAGCATGTTTCCGATATTTTTGACCGAGGATGATATTAGAGACTTCTACGAAGGCTTTAGTAACGAAACGCTCTGGCCCAACTTTCACTACTTTACCCAGTACGCTATTTACGAACCCCGACTATGGGAGGCGTACAAGCGAGTGAACCGTAAGTTTGCTGATGAAATTCTAAAAAAAGCCGAACCGGGCGACACGCTCTGGATTCACGATTATCAGCTAATGCTGGTGCCTGGTATGCTTCGGGAGGCTCAGCCTGATCTAAGTATTGGCTTCTTTTTGCATATCCCCTTTCCTTCTTACGAAATTTTCCGGTTATTGCCCTGGCGGCGAGAGTTACTAAATGGCGTGCTGGGGTCTGATTTAGTAGGTTTTCACACCTACGATGATATGCGACACTTCCTTAGTTCAGCAAGCCGATTGGCAGGATTGAGTAGTTCACAGGGTCAAGTAGTAGTAAATAACCGACAGGTTATGGTGGATTCCTTTCCGATGGGAATTGACTACGACAAATATGCCGAAGCCGCTGCTTCTCCTGGGGCATTAGAGAAAGAAGTACACTACCGAATTTCATTAGGCGATCAGAAGCTTATTTTATCTATTGACCGATTGGATTACTCCAAAGGAATTCCTCAACGACTGGAAGCGTTTGAGATGTTCTTCGACCGCTATCCGAAGTACCGCGATAAAGTATCACTCATTATGGTGGTAGTTCCTTCGCGCGACTCAGTGGGGAAATATAAAGAACTGAAGGAAGAAGTAGATCGTCTGGTTGGGCGCATCAATGGAAAGTACGGAAAAATCAACTGGACCCCGGTGCATTTTTTCTATCGCTCTTTTCCCCTAGAAGAACTTTCGGCATTTTACCGCATGGCCGATGTGGCGTTAGTTACTCCAATGCGCGATGGTATGAATCTGGTCTGCAAAGAGTTTATCGCCAGTAAAATTAATAAAAAGGGGGTATTGATCTTGAGTGAGATGTGCGGAGCTTCTAAAGAACTTTCTGATGCTATACTGATTAATCCGAACGATACCAACCAATTGGTAGAAGCGATTAATGAGGCGCTGACTATGCCGGAAGAAGAGCAGATTCAGCATAATACCAACATGCAGAATTCACTAAAACGTTATAATATTTCCCACTGGGTAAATCTATTTATGAAAAGTTTAACCACAATTAAGGAAACGCAGCGCAGTATGCAAACACGCCATCTAGATGAATTGTCGCAGGAAAAGATGTTGAAAGAATTCAGTAAATCCAACGAACGACTTATTTTCCTTGACTACGACGGAACACTCACCGGCTTCCACAGTGACCCCCGCGATGCTAAGCCCGACGATGAGCTAAAAGGAATTATGCGGGATTTAGTGAAAGAAGAGAAAAACAAAGTAGTAGTAATAAGTGGTCGTGATAAAGATACGCTCGGCGGATGGATGGGCGAATTCAACGTAACTCTAATTGCCGAACACGGTATCTGGATGCGCGAAGTAGGTAAAGAGTGGCGTACAGTAGTACCTATTAATGGTGATTGGAAAAAAGAAATTATGCCAGTTCTGGAAATGTACGTGCAACGTACGCCCGGCTCATTCATCGAGGAAAAGGATTTCTCACTGGTTTGGCACTATCGTAAAGTAGAAACGGGCTTGGGTGAGTTACGAACCCGCGAACTGGCCAGTCACCTAAAATATATTTCATCCAACAGTAATTTGCAGGTGCTGGATGGCGACCATGTTGTGGAAATTAAAGACCGAGAGGTGAACAAGGGACGAACCGCTCAACAGTGGCTCAACGAAACATCGCACGACTTCGTTTTTGCTATTGGCGATGATGCCACCGACGAAGATACCTTCAAGGTAATGCCGGAGGATGCCTACACTATTAAAGTAGGTAGCAAAACCTCCGCCGCCCGTTTCAATGTTAATTCCTTTAAAGATGTGCGGGCGCTATTAAAAGTAATGATTGCTGAAGGATAACTAGGGTAAAGTTATTGAACGATGATTTGCTCGATGGTTCGATTGTTGAATATAACTCAATTCAATCATTCTCTCATTCACACATTCATTCTCTACTGTTATAAAACTTACCGTAAAGTGATTGGCGAGCTCAGTCCGCGAAAAATTCTTCTCGGAAATTCATAAGAAACAGCTCTTGTTTAGAACGGGTTACGGCCGTGTAGAGCCAACGAAGATACTCCGTATTAAGCCGCTCATCAGGTAGGTAGCCCTGGTCTACGAATACCGCATCCCACTGACCACCCTGCGACTTGTGGCACGTAAGAGCGTAAGCGTACTTCACTTGAAGAGCGTTTAAATAAATATCATTTCTGATGGCTTCTTGCTGCTGCTGGCGGGTTTCCTGATCCTGATATTCTTCCAGCACGTGTTGATAGAAGTCGCGGTACTTTTCTTCTTCCAAAGCTACGCTGGGAGAATGCAAAACATCCAGCATAATTTTGGCATCAAAGGGGGGCTGATCGGGATAATCTAGCAGTTGCAGTTCTAAGTCGGCGAAGCGTAGCCCATGTTTCTCTTCCAGATTAAAGACTTTCATGATCTCCACAAAATCGCCATTAGCTAAAAAGGAGATGTCACTGTTTTCTTCGGTGAAAAAATAGTTGTTCTTCACAATCATAAGATAGTCGCCTACTTCCAATTCGTTTTCGTAGAAAAATATTTGGTGACGAATAAACCGGTTATATTGCACCGATGCTTTATTGGAACGGCAGATTACAGCGGTGTTATCCTTCCCAAACTTATCGTAGGCGTAGCGTAGGCCATCTTCTAGCTTTCTGCCTTCCATGCGGTATACATCTGAGAATCCCTTTGTCTTCATCTGAATGCCAAAAGTATCTTGGGTGAGCTGCTTCCGAAGCTGAGTAGCGTTGTTCAAAATACCGGAGTCTTGCTCCTGTCGCATTACTTCAGTAAGTTCGGTTTCAAAAATATTGAGTCCGTAAAAGTGCTCCAGATGCTCAGCATCCAAGCCTTGACTAAGCGTTTGACCCACCGGAGGAAGCTGGGCCGAGTCACCAATGAGCATAAGCCGGTTGGTAGGATGCTCGAATACGTAATCAATCAAATCGGAAAGCAACCCGCTGCGGCTGGCCCCAATATCGTTGGAAAGCATAGAAGCCTCGTCAATAACGAACAGGGTGTTCTTCTGATAATTTTTTCGTCGCGAAAATTGCAACCTACCTGACCCCGGATCGGCTACACGCTGATAAATGATTTTATGAATCGTAAATGCGCTGCGCTCCGAGTAGCCCGCCATCACCTTGGCCGCCCGTCCGGTGGGAGCCATCAGCATCAATTTTAGCTCAAACACCGGTAAGGCTTTCACCAGGGCACTCACCACCGAAGTTTTGCCCGTTCCGGCATAGCCTTTCAGCAGTAAAGCGGTTTTTCGGTCGGCCTTGTGAGCCAGAAAAAGATCAAATAGAGAAAATAAGTTTTGTTGCCCTTCGGTGGGTTGATGAGGAAAATACGAAGCAATAACTTCAGAAGGCTTAGACACAGAGTGAGTGTTGTAGTGTTATGGCGACCGTCGCGCGGTTCGGGATGTTGTAGATATAGTACTTAAGAACACTTAAAGAGGGCAGTTCAAATTAAGTGAATGCAGATACTCAACCCCCCAAATGTAAAAATACAAAATACTATAACACCATAACACTACGCACTAAGAACCAATAGTAGTACTAAATACGTTTTCATTCCCCACCATATCACGAACTCTCAAAGTTACTTTACCTGCCAATGGTTTAGAATCGTCTAGCCGATCCGACCAGATTAAGTTTCGTTTGTAGTCGTAGTGCATGAGTAGCCACTCATCATCTACGTAAACTTCGTAAGTGTGAATACCGGAGGTAATGTCTTCAATTTTGAAGCGCAAGCGACTGGAGCTAATACTGAGTGGGGTAATTACCGGGGCAATGGTATCTACTTCTAGAATAAAGTCACCAAAGCTACGAGTGCGGAATGAAATATTGTTGTTTTTCCAGTCACCGCCTTCGTAACCCAAATCGCCTTTGGTATCTATTCGGTATACCGATGTTTTGCTGCGAGGCCCCTCCGGAAACGTCCGGGGTTTTAGCAGCACTTGCATACTCTGCCGGAGCGGCACATTGCCCTGATGTAGCTTAAACAGCTCTCTACCGGCTTCTATACGATGATCCATTTGAAGAAATAGCGTATCGAATAGTGCTGACTTTGGGAAGGTTACATTCATTTGAGGCTGATAAAAGCTGAACGCGCTCCGCGAGGGTACTCGCACTTTAATAGGTAATCTGCTCACATTTCCGCACATATCAACCGAATCAGGGATGCCTTGATTAAGATTCCAAAGGTAGACCGCAACATCGTTCACTACGTAAGCGGGAGGCTCTTCAAAAACCCGACGATTAGAAAAGAAAGTAGCCAGTTTGCGCTGGTAAATTCCTTCTGGATTCTTATCTACTGGAGCAAATAGCTGCAAAATGTTTCCCCGAACATGATAATTCTGAGTAGAATACGGCTTGTTGAAGTAGCGAGTATTTAATACTTTGTCTGTTTTGGGTTGGCCTTGCAAAGTGAAATCTACCTGACTTTTATTTCCATTAATATCAGAAAGCGTAATACTCGCTTGGTGCACCCCATCATCGTTAATAGTGATTTTGCCTTTTTGAGCGTTCGTTTTATAAAATGGCAGAGTATTGCCATCGTCTACGTACAGCTTATAAAAAGTGCGGTTTTGGCGGTATCGCTCTTCGTAATTGGTATGGACGTGAATATTTTTGGCTTGAGAGAAAGAGAACTTCTCCATATTACAATGAAACTGCGACTGCCCGTCTAACGTCAATTTAGTTTCTTTTACACCGTACACATTTCGTACTCCAGTGGCTTTATCAAAAGCAGCCACTTCTACTCCGACAGTGCCCTTCACCGCGATAGGCTCATCTACTACGTATTTACCATTTTTATCCTTTAAGCTAAACTCGAAGCGACCGAACTGCCCATTGATTCGGGCATTTTCATCTAAGGTAGTCAGCGCAATACGGCGAACGTAGGGACGTACATTATCCACAATTTCTTTAAACCCAAATTTCAATGGGTCCATTGGTAGCTGATTGGCATCCCGAATCTCAAAGTGCAGGTGTGGCCCCCCCGAAGAGCCAGAGTTTCCAGCTTTACCAATTACGTCACCTCGCTTTACTGCTAACTCATTTTTCTGCGGAAACAGCTCAATGGTAAATGATTTTTTCTGATACTGAGCCTTCTTGACGTATTCCTGAATCTGATCATTGAATTGGTGAAGGTGGGCGTATACACTAATGGTTCCGTTGGGATGCTGAATGTAAATAGCGTTGCCGTAACCCCCGTAGGAAATTTTGATACGATTCACAAAACCATCGGCCGTAGCGTGAACCGGAGAACCAACTACGCCGCCCACTTTAATATCCAGCCCGGCGTGCAAATGAGAGCTACGCAGCTCACAAAAATTACCCGACAGGTAGTTACGTTCGCCCGGTCGGATGGGAAACAGATAATAATCATCGTTCTCAAAACCCACTGAAGCGAATAATACCGGAACACAAATCAGTATAATAACCCTACTTAATTTCACAAGTCAACATTTTTTGTTCTTCAATAAACGCCTCTAGTACATTACCCCGCTGAATTGGACCTACGCCTTTGGGAGTCCCTGTAAATAGAATATCCCCTTTCTTGAGCGTAATAAACTGCGAAACATAGGCAATCAGCGAATTAATAGTAAATAACATTAAGCTGGTATTCCCCTCTTGCTTCGTTTCACCATCTACTTTTAGGCTAAAATTTAGGTTCTGTAAATCAGGATACTTTTCTTTAGAAACAAACTCTGAAACCGGAGCTGAACCGTTAAACCCTTTAGCCAGTAACCAGGGCAAGCCTTTCTCCTTTGCTTTCTGTTGCAAATCTCTTGCCGTGAAGTCAATCCCAATGCCGATGCTGTCGTAATATTTAGCAGCAAACTTCTCCTGAATGTACTTTCCCGCCTGACTAATCTTGACCAGAATCTCTACTTCGTAATGAATATTTTGAGTGTATTCCGGATAATACAGCGGGTCGTCGTTCCTTAGCAGTGCAGTATCGGGCTTCATAAAAACTACTGGTTCGTCAGGCCTTTCATTTTTTAGCTCCTCGATATGATCGGTGTAATTGCGCCCAATAGCGATAATTTTCATGGTTTTGAATCTTGGTTAGTTATAATTGAAATTGAAGATACCAAATTGGTGAGCATCGTTTTGCTTCTTCCTTTTTCATCGGTAAAAATTAGCACTCTTCGGGCAGAAAAACCATAAAAATAATTGAAACAACTTTGTCTGGTATCTTACAAGCGTAAGTAAACCCGATAAAATTTTACTATTTACTAGTATAACTGACGTATCGTTTGAATTTACCCAAGTGCTTCGCTATTATGCACTATATTTCATAAGAGAATTTTCTTAAGTAGTACACAAAATATAATGAGTAAACATACTTACGAATACGGCGTCATTGGAAACTGTGCTTTTCTGGCTCATATCGGTAAAGACACAAATGTAGCCTGGCTCTGCTGGCCCCGCTTTGATAGCAGTTTTGTTTTTGGTGGTATCCTTGACAAGAAAAAAGGCGGCGAGTTTAGTATTCAGCCTAAGTCCGACTCTTTCGACACCCATCAGTACTACGAGGAGAATACTAACGTGCTTTGCACCGAAATTACTACGGATGAAGGAAAGTACCGAGTAACTGATTTTGCTCCTCGTTTCTTACAGTACGATCGGAATTTCAAACCGCTGATGTTAATCCGTAAGCTGGAGCCATTATCTGGTACCCCTTTAGTGAAAGTCACCTGTAATCCAGTAGGCGAATACGGTGACCTTAAATTGATAAATAATCAAGCCAGTAATCATATTAAGTTTTTAGGATTAGAGCGAGAGATTCGCCTTACTACCGATATTTCGCTCACGCATATTATAGAGAATAATTATTTTGTACTAAACGATACTAAGTACTTAGTACTGACTTACGGGTCGCCACTAGAAGCACCCGTCAGTAGTACTTCTGAGACGTTTTTACAAAGTACCACCAACTATTGGCGTAATTGGGTAAAGAGTACTAGTATTAAGGACTTCGGTCAGCGGGAAGTGTTACGGTCAGCCTTAGTACTAAAAATTCATCAGTACGAAGATACCGGGGGCATTATTGCCGCAGCTACTACGAGCTTACCCGAGTCACCGGGCAGCGGCCGGAATTGGGACTACCGCTACTGTTGGCTGCGGGATACCTACTATACGCTTAATGCCTTTAATAATATTGGGCACTTTGAGGAGCTGGAACGTTATTTTCACTATATCGCCAATATCTCGGCTACTCAGGGAGAGCGTTATCAGCCTCTGTACGCTATTGGCGGACGTGATCAACTCGTAGAGCGCATTATTGATTTAGAAGGCTATAAAGGGAATGGACCAGTGCGCATTGGTAACCAAGCTTACGAACACATCCAGAACGATGTATACGGGCAGGTGCTACTTTCTCTATTGCCACTTTACGTAGACTTTCGTTTTAATCAGGACGAACGAGCCGGTTCAGATAAACTAGCTGCCGATGTACTTAATCGGATTGAAAAGTTTATTCAGGAACCTGACGCCGGTTTGTGGGAATTTCGGGATTTTAAGCAACTGCACTGCTACACGTATCTTTTCCATTGGGCCGGAAGTTCGGCAGCGGTAAAGATTGCAGATTTTATGAAAGATGAATCTCTCAAGAAAAAAGCGGTGTATTTGCGCGATTTAGCCGCTAATAAAATTGAGGCTTGCTACGATCCGGTTCGTAAGGTGTATACTCAGGCCATCGGTACCAGTAATCTGGACGCTAGCACACTACAGCTTATTATGATGAATTATCTGGATAGTAATTCTGATCTAGCTAAGAACCATTTAATAAATCTAGAGAAAGAACTTCGTTCGGAAGGGGGCTTGTTTTATCGCTATAAACATACCGACGACTTCGGTACTCCGGAAACTACCTTTTTGATTTGTGCTTTCTGGTACGTAGAAGCCTTAGCCTGCGTAGGCCGCTTAGATGAAGCCATTGAGACGTTTGAAAGTATTATGAAATTCAGCAACCACGTGGGGCTGTTTAGTGAAGATGTAGATGCTAAAACGGGTAGCCAATGGGGTAATTTCCCCCAAGCTTACAGCCACGTAGGTTTAGTAAACGCCGCTTTTCGCATCGCTACTCGTCTGGATAATCCAACCTTTTTATAAAATAAGAGATATGAAATATGAAAATCTTTGTTTCACATCTCATATTTCTCATTTCAAATTTGATAAGTGAGTTACTGTCCTATGAAGTGATTTAAAGTTTTAGAATCTGTTTTGTCAGAACTGCTTCGTTTTCAGCATATTTAAGTATTTAGAAGATAGTCAAAAGTTACGCTAAAGATTTGAGCCAGATTTTCTTCATAAAGTGTTGAAAATCACCGCTAGTAACTCGGTAGTTTTATAAAAACTTTAAACCGCTTCTAT
>CAKZPJ010000098.1 GCA_937138955.1 uncultured Flammeovirgaceae bacterium
AGTGGATGCTGATAAATTATTAGCCCCCCAAGATATTCAGGAGCTTTACTACGAAGAAAAAAGCTTAGATAACCTTATTCAATCCGGCTACCAGAATATCCGTTTGTTAGCCCAAGTGTATTTATCTTTACTATCTCAACCACTACTGCCTGATGAGCAGATTACTGAGGTTTGATTAGGGCCGGCACCTTATATCAGCCTTATTCGTTATATAAAGTGGTAAATATCTTAAAGCCAAGTGAAGATGACTTTAGAATTAGAAGGATTGGAATTAGAAAAGCTAAATATGAGTGAGAACGAACTCATTTTAGAAATTGCTATCATGCTGTATTCAAGCGGAAGGCTTTCAATGGGTAAGGCTAGTCGGTTGGTTAATATGAACCGCATTTTATTTCAGGAAGAGTTGGGAAAAAGAAAGATTGCTATCAACTACAACGAAACGGATTTGAACGATGATTTAGCTACGCTAGGAATTAGATAAGCCATGATAGTTGTCAGCGATACAACTGCGGTAAGCAATCTGGTAAGAATAGGCGAATTACGATTACTAAAGATACTGTACGGCAGAATACTTCTACCGCAAGCTGTTTACGAAGAGCTTTTGATCCTGGAGCAAAGAGGCATTGATATTATCTCCATTGTCAAAAGTGAAATGTTTGAAATAGTTGAAGTAAAACGAGATAAGCTATATCAAACGCTTATCATTACTTTGGATAAAGGAGAAGTTGAAGCCATTGCTTTGGCTGTAGAGAAAAAAGCAGACTTTCTCTTAATTGATGAAGTTAAGGGGAGGAAAGTTGCTGTTGAAAAATCTATTCCGATTATTGGTACGCTGGGAATCTTGATAGATGCAAAACGAAAGAAGTTGATAAGTAGCGTACAAGAAAAAATGGATGATCTAAGATCAATAGGTTTCTGGATAAGCCAACCTCTCTACAACAAGATAGTAAAGCTGGAAGAGGAATTGGAATGAAATTTTCCAATTAACATCACCCGATCTGACTACCAAAATATCCGTTTATTAGCCCAGGTATATTTGTCTTTACTATCCTAACAACTCTACCGGATGAGCAGGTTGTTGAGGTGTGATAGGGTATTGATGTATATTGGGTATAGATGCAATGCGTCTGTATAAATGTTGGTACCCATTTTAAAAAAGCAGTGAAAGAGACAATTGAACGAATACAGGATTGGTACATACTCAATTGCAATGGTGATTGGGAACATAGCTATGGGTACTCAATTGCGACTTTGGATAATCTTGGTTGGACAATTCGGATTGATTTGAATGAAACCTCTTTAGATAACCTAAATTATAAAAGAGATTTCCAGAATCCAGATCATGAACATGATTGGTTTTTTATAAAGACAAAAAATAAAGTATTGGATATCGCTTGTGGGCCTGAAAACTTGAAACAAGTCTTTGAAATTTTTCTTGATGAAATAATTCCAACGTATTCAGACAATGACTTTTTTTACGATATATATCTTCCTCTAAAAGGACACCATTTAGATATTTGGATTCCCGCAAAAGCGATACTTATAAACGAAGAAACTGTAAAACTTGTAGAAATTCCAACCGTGGAATACGAGGAAATTAAAGTCAAGGATATAAGTAAAATAGGTTTTGACGAAAAAGACTTGGAAAGATTGAAATTGAATTTTAAAGTAGGTGATGAATTAAAAGTCACCATACAGGACATTGATACTGGTTTGGTTTTAACAACAAGAGACAAGAAATAACAGGTGCCAACATTATTCAGTGCTCAGTCCTGTTTGACATGCACTCGGAAGCTTATTGCTCCAACGAAAGAAATTAGATATTTGAAAGACAAAAGCTAACAAAGCCGGGTCGTTCGCTGCATCGGTCGTTACCTATCAATGGGTTTGAGCTTCTCAAAAAGAGTAAGTTTCTTTTTGATTATCAGAACCACGTGGACGTTTTCTACCAATTTAGTGTTCCATCATTATGAGGACGTTAACAATCACTGTGCCTGATACTGTTGAATTAGAAGATCGAGAAATAGTTATGT
This sequence comes from uncultured Flammeovirgaceae bacterium, assembly GCA_937138955.1. Classification (GTDB taxonomy): domain Bacteria; phylum Bacteroidota; class Bacteroidia; order Cytophagales; family Cyclobacteriaceae; genus Tunicatimonas. The sequence goes on from CAKZPJ010000098.1 coordinate 2,034, forward strand.
ATCTGGCTTCTCGGCTCTACGAGAAAAGTAAATTATCCCTCGGGCAGGCAGCGGAAATGGCGGGGCTTTCCAAGCGGACTTTTATGGAAATGTTAGGTCATTACGGGGTTTAGTATTCGATTACGATGAAGGCGAACTAGAGAAAGAAATCAAGAATAAAATTATCGTGGGTGATACGAAGAGCTACTTTTACTAGAAACCAATGATTAACCAAGAAGAAATATTGCATTTTCTGCGAGAGAATAAAAATGAGTTTTTCTCTGATTATCAACTAATTAAACTAGGGCTTTTTGGGTCTTTTGCTCAAGGCGAAGAAACCGAAGATAGCGATATCGATCTAATTGTAGAATTTCAGCCAGATACCGAAGACCTGTCCGAAAAGAAACGTAGTATCAAGTCTTTAGTTGAAAAGCAGTTTGGTCTAAAGGTAGATATATGCCGAGAGAAGTATATAAAGCCTTATTTTAAGTCTCATATCTTAGATTCTGCTGTGTATGTCTGAAAAAGACAAAGGGAACCTGCTAGCTATTCTTGATAGTTGTACGAAAATCCAGAGCTTTATCGACGGACTAAAAGATGCGGACTCGCTGTATGCAGATGTAAAGACATTTGATGCTGTCTTGATGAACTTCATAGTTATTGGCGAATCAGTGGCTAAGCTGAGTGACGAAGTTAAGACTAAAGAGAGCCACATGCCGTGGGTAGAAATTAAAGATTTCCGAAATATAGTTGCCCATAATTACTTTGGTGTTGATGCAGAAGAAGTATGGCAAATTATTAACAACTACCTTCCAGCATTAATGAATGATGTAAATAAAATAATAGCTACGAATAAACTTTAATCCTATAATATAGTACTCTTAGTGTAAGAGTACTATGGATCAGCCTCCCTTCCTTTCTGCCCTATCAAGTTAATTTTTACAACGAACCCAAACAAACCATTAATGGCCAAACAAAATAATAAACAGAAGACCCGCTCGCGGTCCAAAAATAAAAAGACGAACAACATAGATAGCGAACTATTATCGCTAGTCACAAATTTGCTGAATGCAAATGTCAGTCGCGCGTTTACCGCTCGGCAGATTATGAAGCAGCTATCGCTTAGTAATAAAGCGGCTAAAGTGGCAGTACATCAGATACTCGACACCCTAGTGAAACAGGATAAAGTGCGCTCACTGCCCAAAGGTAAGTACCAGTCTACCAAAGAACCAGAATATATTCTGGGCACCGTCGATGCCGTGAACCCTCGCTTTGCTTTCATCGTGAGCGACGAACTGGAAGAAGACATCAAGGTAGAATCTGATGCACTAATGAACGCCTGGGATGGCGATACTGTGAAAGTACTATCTTACGGTCCTGGCCATAGTGCGGGACGAGGTTCTACACGCCGACCCGAAGGTGAAGTCATTGAAGTAGTAGAACGCGCCCGCGAAGAGTTTGTCGGACGGGTAGAAATGTCGGCGCGCTACGGCTTCGTAATTCCTGATTTTCGTAAGCTACACGAAGATATTTATGTTCGGCTGGACGATCTAAACGGAGCCAAACACGGCGATAAGGTAATTGTACAAGTTACCGAATGGCCGTTTCAGGACCGTAATGCGGTGGGTAAAGTTACTCGAGTGCTGGGCAAAGCCGGTGAGCACCAAGCCGAAATGCACTCTATCATCGCTGAGTTTGGTTTGCCATTTGACTTCCCCAAATCGGTGGAACAGGAAGCCGATAAGATTCGGGCAAATATTACCAAGAAAGAAATCGCTAAACGTCGCGACTTTCGTCAAGTGACTACCTTCACTATTGATCCGGTAGATGCCAAGGATTTCGATGATGCTCTATCAATTCAAAAGCTAGATAACGGATTATGGGAAATCGGGGTGCATATCGCTGATGTTACGCATTATTTGCAGCTAGATACTGCCCTGGAAGAAGAAGCTCAAGAGCGAGCTACCTCGGTGTACTTGGTGGATCGAGTTATTCCGATGCTACCCGAAAAGCTGTCGAACGAGCTTTGTTCGCTACGTCCTGAAGAAGAAAAGCTCACCTTCTCCGCCGTGTTTGAAATGAACGAAGAGGGACAAATCAAGAAAGAGTGGTTCGGTCGAACTGTGATCTACTCTGACCGTCGGTTTGCTTACGAAGAAGCCCAGGAGCGCATTGACACTCAACAGGGCGATTTTGCCGAGGAGATTATCCAATTGAACAATTTAGCCAAGAACATTCGCGATGAGCGGTTTGGACAGGGAGCGATTAGCTTTGAAACCACCGAGGTGCGCTTCCGGCTCGATGAAGACGGCACCCCGATAGAAGTGATTCCGAAAGTGCGGGTAGATGCTCATAAGTTGATTGAAGAGTTTATGCTGCTGGCGAATAAGCGAGTAGCTGAGTTCATCTATCACTATCAGAATAAAAAGGAGAAAAACACCTTTATCTACCGGGTACACGATTACCCTAACGTTGAGAAGGTTGCCGACTTCGCTCAATTCGCCCAGCGGTTTGGCTATAAGCTGCACACCACTGATGATAAGATTTCTAACTCCATCAATGAGTTGATGGTCGCGGTGGAAGGCAAGCCCGAGCAAGACATCCTTCAATCTATTGCAATCCGGACGATGGCGAAAGCGATCTACACCACCGAAGCGAAAGGGCACTTTGGGTTAGCCTTCAAGCATTATTCCCACTTCACCTCGCCCATCCGTCGCTATCCTGACGTGATGACTCATCGTTTGCTCGCGCATTACCTAAATGGAGGAAAATCACCAGACGCCGAACCTTACGAGAAATTATGCGAACACTCATCGGAACGAGAGAAACGCGCGGCTGATGCCGAACGGGCGTCTATCAAGTACAAGCAAGTGGAATACATGGCGAAGCGGGAGCAGCAAGAATTTGACGGAATTGTATCCGGTGTAACCGAATGGGGCGTATACGTAGAAATGGTACAAAGCAAGTGCGAAGGTATGGTAAGAATGGCCGATATGAACGACGATTACTACGAGTTTGATGCCCAGAACTTCCGAGTGATTGGCCGCCGCCGAAAACGCATCATAGCACTAGGCGATAAGGTAAAAGTCAAAGTAATTAACACCGACCTCGATCGCCGGACGATTGACCTAGAATTTGTCTAAAGAATAGCCGGGGGCAGGGAGTTTGGCGTCGTATACTCCTTTCTCCACGCTCTTAGCCCCTAGCTATTTATCTTATTTCAGCAGTGCACTACGGTACACTTTTCCGTCAGCTACAACTCACCACGAGGCGTAATTCTAAGCAGTTTGTCAGGTTGATTTAGTAGAACGAATAACGATCCATCTGGCCCAAACGCAATATCCCTAACCCGACCTACTCCTTTCAGGATCATTTCTTGCTTAATCACCTGATTATCATCAATCACCAATCGGCGTAGCTCTTCGTAGGCTAAAGCCCCCACTAACAAGCTGTTTTCCCAAGCTGGAAATTGGGAGCTATTGACAAATGCCGCTGGGCAAACTGCGATAGAGGGCGTCCACTGGGTAATTGGTTGCTTCATTCCTTGCTGCTCAGTTTTTTCGGATACAATCTCGCCACTGTAGTCTACTCCGTAAGTAACCATTGGCCAACCGTAATTTGCCCCTCTTTCCAGGATATTCAATTCATCGCCACCCATTGGGCCATGCTCCGTCGCCCAGATTTCTCCGGTTTCAGGATGTCGCGCTAGTCCCTGTACATTGCGATTACCCAGGGTATAAATAGCTCCCAGCGCATTAGTTTCATTCACGAACGGGTTATCATCAGGAATACTTCCGTCAGAATTGATACGAAAAATTTTACCAGTTGCTTTAGTCAAATCCTGTGAGTCCATTGCCAAGCCCATATCGCCAATTGTGAAGTACAAATGACCAGCTTCATCAAATAGAAAACGACATCCCCAGCGATTACCCTTCACCACCATTAGTGAATCGGGTACTTCAAATAAAGTCTGTTGTTCTGTCCACTGATAATCTTTGATCTTTCCCCTTACAATTTTCGTCAGTGCCGGAGCTTTGGGATCCGTTACCTCCTGGTTGGTATGGCTGTAGGCTAAGTAGACCCAGCCATTATCATCGTATTTAGGATCAAGAATAATATCCATGTAGCCACCAGTGCTGCTTTCAGTATGGGTAGGCGGCAACCCCTGAATAGGTTTAGGGTCAAGCTGTCCGTTCATCAGCCAACGAATATTTCCATCCCGTTCTGAGATCAATGCTCGCCGCTTGTTGACAAAGGCAATACCCCAGGGTTTGCTTAAGCCCTCAGAGACTATTTCTTCTATTTCCAAGGTATATTCTTCAGTATTAAGTTGTTCGGGAATAGGTCGTTCGGCCTGGGGTGGAATGTTCTGAGCCTCCACAATAAAATCGGCTACCAACCGGATTTGATCATCACTGAGCACCTTATTCCAAGCAGCCATATCAGTACCCGGAATACCGAACCGAATATTACGAATCAGGGCTCCCTTTCCTCGTCCGTAGACCCAGTTAGTTTTAATAAGTGCTGTAGCCGAACCACCCTGTAATTCAGCACCATGGCATCCGGCGCAGTATGATCGGTAGAGTCCTCTCCCCTCCGGCACTTGAGCCATACTTGTCAAGTTAAAACAGAAAAAAGCAACTAACAGGAATGAAATAAAATGTATTAGAGACATACTACAAGAAGTATTAGGTGGAGATGTTGTCAACTTATATTATGATCTTAAGTTCAACCAATAGTAATTGGGCGATCGGGCGAATCCGTAGCGCCTACTAAGCGTAAGGGCGTAAAAATAAAAATTATAACGCTGATCAGTCAGTAAATCTTCAAAGTTCATCAACTTCAAGTTCCAAATGCCGAGCTGAAGCATTAACCGATGGTAAAGAAGCCAGCTAGTTAATTCATCAGTAATTGAATATGAAGAGAAGTCTTGATGAGTAATTAAGGTTCAGAACGTAGAACAGCAATGAATAACCACTTTCCCACAATGATAGCTAATTCTGAGAGTTTACTGGCTAAGACTTGTGTCTATTTTATGCGTGTTTTGCCTATATTTTCAATATATTTCAGGTCTAAAAAAGTAGATAGTTTGGTGATACTAAGCCTTACCAGTCAAACAGATTCTTAGTATTTTGTTCTCGCTTAGTGTCAAATATCGTAAGCCAACCCATATGCCAGTTACAACTACTCAAATGCTGACTCTGCTGAAGATCACTTTCTTACTGAACTTTCTATTAGTTGGGTGTAGCGAAAAAAAAGAAAGCCAGAAGACAGAAAAGAAAAAGACAAAAACCGCTCTCACAATCATTAAAAACGACGACTGCTTAAACTGCCACAGTATTGAAGACAAATCGGTAGGCCCATCTTACCTGAAAGTTGCTCAGCGGTATGAGTCCGATTTCAGTACGGTGAACCGTTTAGCGAAAAAGGTTATAGAAGGGGGCGGTGGTTTGTGGGGCGGAGGACAGATGTCTAAACACCCTCGGCTTAAATCGAACGATGCCCGAAGAGTGGTTCGCTGGATTCTTTCGCTAGATGATTCCGTCGCCAACCCCAACCCCCTGCTGGCAACCCCTTCCGTTAACCTGCCAGCAGCACTTCAACGAACTTCTGCTGACAGTGAAACCGGACTAGCACTTTACGTGTACTCATCGGAAAATTCTGACAGTACCACTCCTCAACGCACGGGAGTGGTTAAGAAGGTGCACTTCGTTGGGGAAGATGCTTTTGGTGAACTAAGCAAAGCATCTACGCTGAAAATGACTGGCTTTATAACCATTGAGCAACGAGGAAAGTACTTTTTCAAGCAGGTGCGAATTGGTAAGGGAAGCGTGGTTCTCAACGAAGCTACTATTGTTAATGAAAACGATTGGGATCGAGAGACTGATATTGATCTCGAAGCCGGAACGTACCCTATTACGGTAGAGTATCAACTTAACAACGAGCACAGCCACCTATCACTCCAGTGGATCACCCCTGAAGATGAATACTACCGGGTAATTCCCGAGGAAGTTTTTACTATCAACGCCCCTCAGAATCAAGCGGCTCTATTAGAGTCATCGCATTCATTATCTTTCTTAAAGGCCACTATTAATAGATAGAGATTATTTATGTCCGACAAAAACCAACATCATTCAATAGTTTTTCGAGGTTTGAACCGTCGCTTCTTTCTGAAGAGAAGTACGCTATCTGCTATGGCAGTAGCTTTGGGTGCACCGATTGTTCACGCTGCTAAACTACCCGCCGGATACCTTCCTTTGCCCTTTACGGTACAGAACAACCCAATGGATGGCAAGGACGAAGCAATGATTATTAGGGGTGACCGCCCCTGGAACGTAGAAGCTCCTCCGCATCTACTCGATGAAGAGGTTACCACCTTCCCTAATATCTTTATTCGTAACAATGGGCGAACTCCCCAAAACATTAATGCTGGTGAATGGACATTAACCGTAGGCGGCGAGTCCGTTAATGCGGAGAAGACCTACAGCTTAGCTGATTTAAAGCAAAAATTCCAACCACTTACCTACCAACTCACCCTAGAATGCGGGGGTAACGGGCGAGCCGGTTACTACCCGCCAGCTTCGGGTAACCAGTGGGAAGAAGGTGCAGTATACTGCGCCGAATGGACGGGTGTTCGCTTACGAGATCTTCTAGACGATGTAGGGATCAAAAACGATGCGGTTTACGTGGGCTACTACGGAAAAGATACCCATTTGAGTGGCGACCCTAATAAAGTAGTCATCTCCCGAGGTATACCGATGGAGAAAGCTCAACAGGACGAAACGTTGCTGGCCTGGGCGATGAATGGCGAGGATATGTCCCTTGAGCATGGCTATCCGCTCCGACTGGTCTGCGGAGGCTGGCCCGCTTCGGCTTCGGGTAAGTGGGTGGATAAACTGGTTGTCCGCAATCAGGTACATGATGGCCCCAAAATGGGCGGCAACTCCTACCGCGTACCCGAGTATCCAGTTGCCCCGGGGGAGGAAGTACCGGAAGAAGACTTTAAGATCATAGAATCAATGCCGGTGAAGTCGCTGATTACTTACCCTCGGTCGGGCGCTATGTTCGATAAAAGCCGTAAGCTAGAAGTGCGGGGACATGCTTGGGCTGGAGAAAGAAGCGTGACGAAAGTAGAAGTGTCTACCGACTTTGGGGCGACCTGGCAAAACTGTTCACTAAATAAGCCAGTCAACCGCTTGGCTTGGCAGCATTGGTCTACCGAACTAGAATTTCCGCTGACGGGTTACTACGAAGTGTGGGCCAAGGCTACCGACGATCAGGGAATAGCTCAGCCAATGGTAATTCCCGGTTGGAATCCCAAAGGATACCTAAACAACGCTTGCCACCGAATTGCGGTGAAAGTAAGGTAACGAAAACCGAAGTCCGGAAAATGGAACGAGCGTAATACTAATATCTCTTCAAAAGAATGACTGTATTTTCTATTTATATTGAACGGCTACCAACTCTAGTATTTCGGTTTCTGGTCTCCGGTTTCCAGTCTCCAATTTTTATGCTTTTCTTGATAGGACAAATAGCGCTAGTTGCCTGTAATTCCAGTAATGACTCGAGTGAGCCTGTCGCTACGGAGCCACTTCCGTTGGTAAATGCTCAGATTAAAGATGGTAAAGATATTGCGACCGGACTGCTAGCCGGTGAAGGGTTAAACGTGGTAAAAAGTCACTGCCTAGCCTGTCACTCGAGCGATTTAATCGTGCAAAACCGCTTTACTCGCGAAGGTTGGCATAAAAAAATTATTTGGATGCAAGAAACCCAAGGTCTTTGGGACTTAGGTGAAAGTGAACCCGTCATTCTGAATTACTTAGCGGCTAATTACGCCCCTGAAGAGTTTCGAGGCCGACGAAAACCCTTAGCTGAGGTAGAGTGGTACGAGTTGGACTGATGCTTAATAAACAATGATTGATATCTATTTTCATCAGTCATTTTGCATTAATGCGAATAACGGGTTTAAAGTCAACCTATACAATTCAGGCGATATTTCGTAGGAACATCATTAATGATGAGTATGTGATTAGCGCGTATGGAGGCGTTGTTTGATAACATCGGCTACTTTTTGGTCAAAGGGCGTATCATTGCGCT
>CAKZPJ010000099.1 GCA_937138955.1 uncultured Flammeovirgaceae bacterium
AACCAAATACCCCTGATTCTTTGTCATAAAAGGCTTCTGGAAACACTTCTAGCAAAGGCTGCGCTTTCTCAGTTTGTACTTTAGTAGCAAGTGCAGGCAGCTTTTGCTGCTGGTAGTAGGTGAGGATGTTATTAAGCTGTTCAACCGTTTTCGCTTGGCCAAAAATTACTTCAGGGAAACCCAAACGGTCTTTCCGATCTAGGTCGATGTTAAAGTTATCATCACTCATTCAAGGCCCGATTTAATTTGCCCGATACTAAGCCTTCTCCGTCAATCGTACATAAACCAAAGCCGATCTGCTTAATCTCTTCCGAAACCATTGGAAACACTGCTCGTAATTGTGCCACTTCTTTCGGTGGTACTTCAATGCGGGCTTCAGTTCCGAAGTGGCGAACCCGCACATCGGTAAATCCATGTTGATTGAGAGCAGATTCAGCGGCTTCTATTTGTTTTAGTTTTTTCGTACTAATATTATCTCCGTAGGGAACTCTGGAGCTAAGGCAGGGGCTAGCGGGTTTGTTCCAGTGAGCTAAGCCTAGATGCTTGGCAATCTTTCGTACGGCTTGCTTATTAATGCCACAGTCTACGAACGGTGATGCTACGGTATGTTCATTAGCCGCTTGCAATCCCGGACGGTAGTCACCCAAATCATCGGTATTGGTGCCGTTGAGCAGCGTGTATCCCGGATACTTTTTCTTCAGTGAGGTGAGAGCAATATATAAATGGTTTTTACAGAAGTAGCAGCGATTAGCGGGGTTTTGTAGGTAGTTCTTGTCGTTCAGCTCATCGGTACGAATAATTTCTAGTTTAATGCCGTATTTCTGACAGAAATCTATCGCTAAATCTAAATCGCGCTGTTTTAAGCTGGCGGAAGCCGAAATGCAGCCAATAGCTTTGTCACCCAGAAAGTAATGCGATAGGTACAATACTAGGCTAGAGTCAATGCCCCCAGAAAAAGCGGTGATTGTTTGCTTTCGCTGTTTATACCATACCTCCAATGCTTCTAAATATTCTTCTACCATACTGTCCCAGCGGTTGTGTAATAATAATATCCAAACCTCAAACTATCTAAAGTTCAGCAGACTATCAAGGAGATTGACGCTAATAGTGCGTTAATCTCCCTGATAGTCTGGAAGCAGGGTGCCAAATCTATACCGTATACTTTTTGAATACGCTATCCCAAGGGTCGCGCATGGGGCGGGAAAGTAACTGATTGGCTGCAAAATTATCGACGAATGTTTCTTCTTGTGGATTCCAATCTAAGTCTTGCTGAAGCATCATAGCAATGTTGCCCAAATGAGCGATAGAAATAGAACGATGCGCTACCTCCGCCGGAGCAATAGTTTCTTCTCGGGATAATACACAATCGATAAAATTGCGGAAATGGTTATCGCTTTTGTAAAGATGAATTTCGTCCGGCCCAATCTCTGCATCTAATAAGCTCTGGGGGTCAGCATCGTGTCCACCCCGGTTAGCCCAAACGCTGCCCTCGCTTCCAGTGAACTTAATTCCGCGCCCTTCCTGACTAGTAACAACCAGTTTTAATCCATTCTCGTAGAGACATTCAAAATGAAACTCGGTAGCGGTATTCCAAACTGGATGATCCGACCAAGTGGCTTTGGCATTCTGAATTTTTACCGGCCCAGTATACTCGGTATCCATACCCCACTGGGCAATATCCGGGTGATGCCCTCCCCAGTCGGTGACCATTCCGCCGGAGTAATCCAGTATCCATCGGAAATTGACGTGCGTACGAGCCGGGCAGTACGGCGCTTCGGGAGCGGGTCCTAACCACATATCGTAGTCAAAGCCCTTGGGTACCGGAACAGTCTCGGTAAGGTGACCGGTTTTGCCAAAATCGGGTGTGCCGGGGGGAAGGCTACAAGTTACTGTCTGTAGTTCTCCGATCTTGCCATTTCTTACTAGCTCACAAATCCGGCGGAAGTTCTCATTAGAGCGTTGCTGACTACCGGTTTGGAAAACTACCTGGTGTTTTTTGACCGCATCACTCATGGCTCGGCCTTCCTCAACCGTGAGTGCTAGTGGCTTCTGGCAGTAAATATCCTTACCCGCTGCTGCTGCCATCAGTACGGGAATAGCGTGCCAGTGGTCAGGAGTAACAATCTCTACCGCATCTATATCGTCTCGTGCAATTACATCTCTAAAGTCCTCAAACCCTTGGCACGATTCATATTTTTTGCCGTGCTTCTCGCTGTAGAAATCGTCAACCAGTTGCATAATAAACTCTCGCCCAGCTACTTTGCCATTCCAGTACCCGTCGCTTTTTTTGTTCACATCGCAGACTGTGGTGATCTGAACCCGTTCGTCGGATAAGAAGCTTTTAACATCGTTCCCGGCCTGATTCCCAGCACCAATAAAAGCGATGTTGATTCGTTCGGAAGGAGCTACGTGCCCATTTTTGCCTAACGCTGAGGCAGGAATGATAGTGGGGGCCGCAATAATTGCTGATGTTGCAGTTCCGATTTTTTTAATAAATGACCTTCTGTTACTATTTAACATGGTAGGAGGTTGTTCTTTAGTTAACTGCTCACTCAATAGTACGAATGAGCTTAAACGAAAAGTAAAATAATCAGCTACCATTCCCAAATTTTACGTGGTATCTATCTCAATTTACGCAGCAATTAGCGTCATGTGCGGATTATAAAATAAAGAGGGTAGTCTAAATCAGACTACCCTCAGTTTACTCCACTGCTAATTTACTTCACTACTAAAACTGGATAAAGCGAAGAGCGCGTTCGCCAAACTGGGAAATGTATAGGCGGCGACGAGTTGCATCGGCGGCAATACCATTGGGGTTAGAAAAAGTGGCATCGTCTATCAGACCATCATTACTACCATTGGCACCGGTACCGGCCAAAGTACTTATCTGCCCATCCATTGTAATTTTAAAAATCTTATTATCGCCAATCCCGGTGGCGTAAATATCCCCTTCAAATAGGGTAATATAGCCGATGGCAAAGAACTCTACCAAGTCAGGGATTTGAGCGATCAGGCTAATATCGCCGCTATCAGGAGTTACTTGATAGATTGATCCGTCGTAGAAATTGGCGGTGATGATATGACCGGTTTCGTCTATGTCGATGCCTACACAACCAAACAGGCGATTGTCTTGAGCTACTACGGAAACTGTACCGTCAGGGGCGATTTTATGAAGCAGCGGCCCAGCAAAATTGGCGATGTACAGGTTATCATTATCATCTACAGCAACTCCCGAAGGCCAAGCGGGTAGGGTAGCTATTTCGGCAGTGCTGCCATCGGGTGTTACTCGGACTACTTTTCCGTCAACCCCATCGCCACCATTCTCGTGGGTGAAGTAGAAGTTGCCCTGGCTATCCATTCCGCCCCCCATGGGAGCTACAAATCCGGTAGCTTTTTCGCTTACTACTCCTTCGGGAGTGACTGAAAATACTTTCGTACCTAAACCAATTTGCAGATCATCGTCAAATACCCCAAAGTCAGACGCAATAATAGTTCCGTCGGTGGCTACATATAGACCATCACTAGCGGTAAAATCGGGAATAAGTGTTTCTACTAGTAACCCCTCACTTAGCTGGAAAGCAGCATTAGCTTGAGTGATAGCAACAAATGGGGTTTCTTCAAATGTACCTACACTGGCTACGTAGATCACATAGCTTTGGGAAGCATCAAAATCTTTTCCTAGTGCATCGGTCTGATCAGGCCCTAAACGTACCGTGTACTCACTTTCAGTATTGTCAACCAAGGTTTGCTGCTCAGCCGTAAGGCCACTAACTATTTGTTCAGTTACCGACGCGGTATCGTCGACTTGGGCGAAAAAGAGACTAAATCGATCAACGTCGCCCGACTGCGTGGGGGCTTCAAAGCGTATTTCAATGTCAGCGGGATTGTCTAGATTTCCTCGGTCGGCCAGCTGTATGTTCTGAGCTACTAATTCTGCAGTAGGAATAACTGGGCCATCCGCAGTATCGTCTTCGGTACAGGCAAGTAACCCAAATGTGAGGATAAATAGAAAAAGGTTGTGTGAGAATAGTTTCATGTGTTTGTGAGATTAAGTTTTCACAAAACACCGAAACCAAGGCTAAGGCCACGCCTTTCTCCTCACAACTACGTGTTGTTGTACCCATTGCTACTCCTATCGTTCACAAATTGGGAGGGTGTAAATCCGGTTTCAGCTTTAAAGGAGGTGTTGAAGGCTGACTTGGAGCTAAAGCCTGAATCAAACGCTAAACCGAGTAGTGTTTTTTGTTCGTATTCCTTATTCTTCACCCGCCGGACAAAGGACTGCACCCGGTATTTGTTAACGTACTTATAAAATGTGGTCTGATACACCTGATTCAGCAGCCAGCTTAGGTTGTTGGGCGAGGTATCGATCATATCGGCCAGTTTCTTGAGCGTAAGATCGTCTTGCAAGTACACATGCTCTTCTTCCATATAAAACTGAAGCCGTTTTTTCAACCGTTGCTCTGTAACAATATCTAGTCGGTTGCGCTTAACTTTAGCTTTAGGATATATGTGTACCCGAAAAATTTCGGGCTGTCGTAAGCTGTAGTAGCCGATGAGGTAGGTGAGAATCGGAATTGCTACCCAGAAGGTGTTATAATTTAGCATGGGTAAATAGTTTTGGAAAACATAAACGGAGATAAAACTAATGAGCCAAAGCAGTCCGATAATAGCCAGAAATCCTACGACAATCATAGTGAAGGGGAGGGCGGATTGAGGAAACGAGATTTGTTGATCCTTTATTCGCCGGTAGGTTTGTGTGAGCCGGAAAATTCGGGAAAGGTAGACAAATAGTGAAATTATACCCCCGGCCTCAACCGCTAGAAAGACATACTGAAAATATTCTCCCTGATATAATTGAACAAAATATTCCAAGTCTAAGCTAAGTGTCCAAAGAAATAATCCTAGGTTCAGTAGGGCAGGTATATATTCCCAGACTCGAAGTGTGAGCTGATCAGTTTTTTGTAGAAACAACAGGTGAAAGTAACTGTATAGCCAAGGACCAAACAGAAAGATGGTTGTATCGGCCAGAATGGCAAATCGCCACACCCATAGCTCTTGGACTCGAAACAATGCAACCCGCCCAAAGAGCATGAGTACTGCAATTAACAAACAGCGGGTTATCAACTGATTGGCTTCCACATTGCGGTTTTGCAACGACTGCAAAGCTATTACCAAAAATAACCCCTGACTGATGCCTAGGAACAGTAGAATATCAAAAAATGAGTACATAAAAGCAAGAAATCCAACTGTGAATATAGGAGTCCGAATTGGAAGAAACGCTCGTTTGTACCCAAAAAGCCTTGCTAAGGCACTTAAGTTTAGTTATTGTCACCAGCACGCTGCCGAAGTTCATCGGAAGCAGTACCGCGACGACGGGCTTGTTTGATCTTTTGGTTGCCAAATCGGTAAGAAAGGTTCAGCCGAATAACCCGCGATTCCCACTTGTTATATACATCGGTATTGATATCGCCCTGCTGAATGCTTACCCGATTTTCTCGGATATTGAAAATGTCGTTCCAACTGGCTTGGGCCTTAAATCGCCCCCAGGTTTTAGATACGCCCGCGTCGATCTGGTACTGCTCGCTAATTTCAAACATACCCCACAGAACCGGGGAAGTATAGAAACCGCTTAGTTCTAGCTTCATCTCGCCAGGTAAAGAAAAGGTGTTTTGCAGGCGGGCGTTGTAGCTAAACTGACTCTTATCAATCTGCCCGCCCTCAGAAAACGGTGATTGCACGTCGTTATAGAATCCGGTAGCGTTCAGGTTAAGCACCCACCAATCATTCAGCGGCAGCGGGGCGGCCATGTTCACGCTGTAGTTTTCAATCAAATCCAGGTTGGTGGTCGTCTGGAAAGTAAGCTGGTTCGCTTCGTCTTGTTCCAGTACCTGAGTGATAGCGTCACTGGTTCGATTGTAGTTCAGCGTGACGAATACTGCATTGCGGTAGCCGTAGGTTAGGCCAAAAGCGTTAGTATACTGCGGATTTAGAAATGGGTTGCCCCGCTCGAAGGTAAAGCGATCTAAGAAGAACTCAAACGGGTTGAGATTTCCGTAGTTGGGCCGATCAATTCGGCGGCTGTAGGAAAGAGATAAACTATACTGATCTTGCTGAGTGTAAGAAAAGCTGGCACTCGGAAATAGATTGAAGTAGTTTCGTTGTACCGTACTATCCAGAGTTACCGAGTAGCCTTGAGAATAGGTGTTTTCACCGCGCAGTCCAAGCTGCATTTGCCATTGTTCACCCCACTTTTTTTGCACATTTGCGTAGGTCGCCAAAATATCTTCCTCGTACTCAAACTGATTGCTTCGCTGCGGATCAATCACCAACTCACCGTCTTCTTCAGTACGAAAATCTAGTAGATTATCAGTAGTTACTGAGCTAGATTTAGCTCCTATTTCCAGTCCCCAATCACCGAAAATAGTTCGACTGTAATCCGCCTGTAGCGCTAGAATATCAATATCAGAATCAGTGGCGGTACGAACTAGTAAGGGTGGCTCAGCCGTTGATCCCTCATTGCTGAAGTAGAAATTGTCATTATTCTGACGACTGTCACCCTTCCACTGCGAATAATCAGCATCGAGGGTTAGCTCACTATTGTCTTGCAACTGATGCTTGAAGTTGAGATTATAGGTTAGGTTGTTCCAATTGTTACGATTGCGATTTTGAGCATTTAAGCCGTCGTAAGGATTGTCGTACACCCCATCCAGACGAGTAATATTATCGCCCCGGCTGTTCCAGTTACCCACGTTACCGTTCACCAAGACTCCTAGCGTGCTGCGTTCGCTAATGAACCAATCGGCCCCGCCCCGAAAGTTATTACTCCGTACCCAACTAACTTGATCAGAGGTTTGATCAAAAATGGTGATGCCTTCGGGAGTAGGGAGGCGGCGGAAGATACTATTGGTTTGGTAGCGTTGGTTGTAGAAGTAGCTGTAGTTACCGAATACATTAATGGCGCCTTTACGATAATTTAAGTTGACGCTGGGAGAGGCTTTCGGATAGCGACCGTAGCCCAGATTCAGTCCTACCTGACCGTTAAGTCCCATAGCGGCTTGTTCTTTTCGGACAATATTGATAATTCCGGCATTGCCTTCGGCATCATACTTTGCCGGAGGATTGTCCATAATCTCAATTTTCTCAATATTTTCTGCCGGGGTACTTTCCAGCAGTCGCATCAGGTCACTATCGGATAAGTAGGTGGGTTTACCATCCAAATAAATAAGCACGTTTGATTTTCCCTTCACACTTACATTACCATTTTGATCGACAATTACTCCGGGTGATTTTTCCAGTACCTCCTGTGCGGTGCCATTCTGAAGGATAGGGCTGGACTCTACATTGAGCACAATGGCATTGGATGTAACTTCAATCATGGGTTTAGTGGCCGAGACAATTACTTCCCCTAACTTAGTGGTAGCTTCGGAAAGCTGGATGTTAGTGAGTGTTTGAGGTATTTGTTTGGTGGTGAATGCTTCGGAGAAAAAGCTTTGGTAACCCACCATCTGAGCGGATACGCGGTAAGATCCTTCTTTGAATTCTAGCTGATAGGCACCAGTTGTATCAGTTACACTGCCCTTAATTAGGGAAGAATCCGCCGCTGATAGCAATAGGACATTTACGAAAGGTAGCGGCTCGCCCGCTTGATCGCGAACGTAACCTTGTAAGCTAGTATTGGATTGTGCTTGTAAAAGTGAAAAGAAAAAAAAGCGCAAAGGCCAAAAATCATCAAACGAAAAGTATACATGAGTTGAATATATTTCAAAGTAATTAGTGTACAGTACTATGTATTGCCCACTAGGCAACAATGGTACCAACTAGTAAAATCTCTTTAAACTAGTTTTGAGACGTCATTCATACTTAGAAACTGTTCGATTACGAACATAACTGTTCAGTGCCGTACAGGAATTTTAGGCGCAAAGCAAAGGGTTGATATTCAGGATGCGATAAAAGATGAGAAGGAATATAGCAGTCAGACTAAAGAATGGCTTAGGTTATTTGGGCTAATGAATAAATGTTACTAATCACTTATTCCATTGAATCGTTTTAGCGGTAACATCAGCTGAGCTACCACAGACTATTGTTGTAAGGCCTCGAATGTCAAAACATGCTTCAGACGGTAGTTGCGGAGTGCCGCGCAGCAAAACTTTAGGTTTTCGGGAGCAAGCTCTAACTGCTTAAATTTCTCCTGAAGCCAGTTCAACTTTTCGGAATTCTTTGCAGCTTATACTGAGAAATTAGTGGTGTCAACTTCTAATGTAGCAGAACTTTTTGTTACATTATTTAATGATGGTGACCGTGAAAAACTAATACCGGACGATCAGTTTCAAAAACTATTTGTCGGCTAACACTGCCTTTAGTCAGCCTTTCCCAGATGGTGTGATCCCGGGGCATCATAGCTAAAATCCCTACTTCGCTGTGTCTTTCAAGATACGCCCGCAGACCTTCCAATACATCTTCACCTTGTTGGTGATGATAAGTATGACGAACCGAGTGGAGGGCTCGATCTAGCGAATCGCCGACAATAAGCTTATTATTGCCGAGCTTGTCATCTGATGTCGAGACATGCAGTACATCAATTCTTGCGTGAAAGGAATCAGCCAAGGATATGAGTCCCTGAAAAGTCTTAGGGCGATCTACTTTCTGATAATCAGTAGCAAATAAAATAGAATCTACTTTAGAAAAAATGGCGTTTTCAGGAATGGTTAATATAGGGCAGGTAGTGCGGGTCATAAGATGGAAAGTAGTACTACCCAGTAGTTTCTCCAGACTGCTGTCACCTCGGTTTCCCATTACGACCAAATCAATTTCATGCCCGGCAATAGCTTCTTCAATAGCATCTTCGGGAAAAGCACCGCTATCCAAAAACTCGTAGGCAATCTTCTTGTCTTTTAAATGGGTATGCTCTAGTTCTTTAAAACGCGCCTTAACCTCTTTCACAACTTGCTCCTGGGTGGCCATAATATCGAGGTATACGCCCGTCATTGGGTAAGCATTCAGAATAAACAACTTAGCTTCGGTAGCTTGAGCTAGTGAAATAGCGTACTTCATAGCTCGAGTAGCTCGATTAGAGAAATCAGTGGGGGCGAGAATCTTCTTTATTGGTTTCATAGGTCGCTTTATTATTAGTTACAATTCGTAAGATAAATGCGGCTGATGTAGGGTTTTTTCATGGTTGAAATGCTTAATACTCTAATCTAACTAAGATCAAGATTTAGTTTAATGACATAGATCATACTCCGCCCTGCTTTTAATTACTATCTGATCTCAATCGAAATCGCTCACTTGGGTGATTTTCATCATTGAATCTTGATGGTAATACGGCTAGTTTAGGGGAATACTGGGTGTTGATGAAGGCATAGTTGCCTCATCAATCCGCTGATTTCAATAGCTTAAATACTATGACAATGACTAAGTACCTCTTCATTTTCTTTTTGATGGTCCCATTAATTAGCATTGCTCAAGATCAAGCAGTAGTAGGGTATACTATGCAGGAGGATAAAGTAATCTTTGAACTGAATACAGAGGATCACCGATACGTTATTCAGGAAGACGATGGCAACGTAGTGCCTTTGTCTGAAATCACTATTCATAGTGTAGCACTTGCCGGAGAGTTTAACGGATGGCAAACCAATACTCATCCTCTACAACCATCTAAGTCCGACACTTATCAGCTAATGTTGCCCGCTGATTCTTTACAAGGTGTAGATACACAATTCGCTTTTGTAATTAATAACTACTACTGGGTAGAACCTACTATCAATGCTGTAAATCGGACACCCGCACCTTGTTGGCTCGTGAGTACCGGGGCAGTATACACAACCATGCTCTACGAACGAACGGTTTATCAGCTTGTAAAAGATTCAGTGCTCACGAATGAAACCGCCCGCCAGTGGCTGATGGATCAGGCAGTACCAATGCACACGCGTACTCCGGCCGGATTAGAAGCATTAAAACAGTTTGTGAAGGGTAAGCAAGCTATTGGCATTGGCCATGATACGATTTCAACATTTACCTCACGATCGCGAATTACCCAGTTTCTACTCGCTGGAATGGACTATCCCTTGGTGGCTTTTCAGTTAGATTCTAA
>CAKZPJ010000100.1 GCA_937138955.1 uncultured Flammeovirgaceae bacterium
AAGAAATCACCCATTTGCCGATGAGCGGTTGCAATAGAGCTAGGCTCTTTGCTGAAAAGATTGAGTATTTAGCAATAATCTATGAAAAATATATCAATCCACAAACTATTGCAGATATCCAACCCGTCACTTTCCGCTCGGAGTGGAATCAATCATAAGATGGAAAATGGAGAAAGGATAAGAGTTTTGGTTCCTTTTTCCCTTCTGCTTGAGGGCCGCTTCGCTTTCTGCTTTCCGCTTTCCCTTCCTATTGCCTGCTTGTTTATCACCCAGCTACTACTATCCTTCGTCTGACTTCTTAGCAATAGAACTGGCAGCCTCATTATCCACAAACCAGTGAACTTCCCCGTGAGTAGGGCGAATTAGCTGAGCCGGGTACTGATTGGGTTCATAAGGCCCTTCTAATACATGCTTCAGTGCTTCCGCTTTTCCTTCACCGTAGGCGATAAACGCTACGCTGTGCGCCTGATTGACTAACTGGGGGGTTAGCGTAATGCGGTAGCTATCTAGCTTAGGGACGAAAACCTCTTTCACCCAAGTCATTTCCTTCTGAGAAATAGATACACCAGGGAACACCGAAAGGGTATGACCATCGCCACCCATGCCCAACCAAACTAAGTCAAAGCGAGGGGAGCGACCTTGGAAGAAACGCTGGAGCACTTCTTCGTACTGCAACGCCGCAACATCAGCTCGTAAACCACCTTGCATCGGGAATATCTGATCTTCAGGGATTGGAACGTGGCGCAACAGAGCATTCATTGCCATACCCGCGTTACTATCAGCATGATCCATCGGCACCCCTCGTTCGTCACCCCAAAAAGCATATACACTCTTCCAGGGAACTGTGGAAGCCAAAGGCTCTTTCGCCAGCATTTCATACATGGCTTTAGAAGAACTACCCCCTGACAAACAAACTGTGAAACGACCGTACTTCTCTACCGCCTCCTGAGCTTTTGAAGCAAACAATTCAGCTGCACACTGGCTAAGATCATTGACTTCATTATAAGTGTGAAGATTAATTACACCGGCTTTAGACTCATTGTATTTGTCTTCAATAACAGTTTCTAACACATTTCGAGCCGGAGGATTGAACCAGCGGTGGCCATTTTGGGCGAGTAGTTTGTCCGCTGCTTTTGGTCCCCAACTTCCAGCATCATAGCTTGGATAATCAGTGATGGGTGCTTTCTCCCAAGCTTCCAGAATAGGCATAACAACCTCCCAAGCAGCCTCTACTTGGTCGGCTCGCATAAACAGAGAAGCATTACCCGCCACCGCATCTAAGAGCAGAGTTTCATAAGCTTCGGGAGTAGGCGCATCGTAGGCCTCATCATAGTCGAAGATCATCTCCACCGGATTCACGATCTGACTTACCCCCGGTCGCTTCGCCTGAAAGCGAATTTTCATACCCATTTCGGGCTGAATATTAATAACAATTCGGTTGGGGTCTTGATTGATCTTTCCGTTACTAACAAACGCGCGGTGTGGAGCTGATTTTAGCTGAATAGTAATCGCGGTGGTTTTATCGGCCATCCGCTTACCAGTACGCACATAAAATGGAACATCTTGCCAGCGCCAGTTATCGATAAAGAACTTAGCCGCCGCGTAGGTTTCGGTATTAGAATCTTCGGCTACTCCTTCCGCATCGCGGTAGCCAATTACTTCTTCGCCTTTAATCCAGCCGGAACCGTACTGCCCGCGCACTGCGTGATTGTCTACTTCTTCGGGAGTATACTTTCGCATGGCGCGAATTACTTCCGCCTTTTTGTTCCTAATTTCGTCGGCATTTAGGGAGATGGGCGGCTCCATAGAAATCATCGCTACCAGTTGCAGCACGTGATTCTGAACCATGTCGCGCAGAGCTCCAGAACCTTCGTAATAACCGCCTCGAGTTCCTACACCCACCGTTTCCGATACCGTGATCTGCACATGGTCAATATAATTCCGATTCCAGATAGGTTCAAACAAAGCATTGGTGAACCGGAATGTCAAGATATTCTGAACTGTTTCTTTTCCCAGATAATGATCAATCCGGTAGATTTGTTTCTCAGTAAATATTTTGGTGAGCAACCGATTCAGCGAATGAGCAGTCTTTAGGTCATGTCCAAAAGGCTTTTCTACCACAATGCGGGTTCGATTGGGATCATTACAAGCTTCAGCTCGCCCTAAGTTGATGGCAATGGGCTCAAACAGTGAGGGCGATACCGAAAGGTAGAACAGCCGATTAGGCTCCTTGGCACCCCATTCTTCTTCTTTCTGTTTTACCAAGCCGACTACTTCCTTATACGATTCCAAATCTTTCACATTGGAAACGTGGTAGGAAATATGTTCTCGAAATTCCTCCCAACTGCCATTATCCGCTTTTCGGCGAGAGAAGTCATTCACTCCTTCTTCCAGCACTTTGCGAAACTCTTCGTCCGAGAACTCGGTCCTTCCTAAACCGATGATATGAAACTGCTCGGGCAAATAGCGGTCGATGTACAAATTGTACAATGCCGGAATGAGCTTTCTTTTGTTAAGGTCACCACTGCCTCCAAAGATGACAATGGTAGTAGGGTTTATATTTTGGTAGTCGACTGAGTTCATATTGTAGAGATTAGGGGTTAGGTTTTGGGGATTGGAATTGGGTTTTATAGTTTCTAAATCCTAACGCCCAATCCATAAACCCCATTTTATGATTCATTCCAATCAGTGTGAAAGATGCCTTCCTCATCAGTACGTTCGTAGGTATGCGCTCCGAAGTAGTCGCGTTGGGCTTGGGTTAAGTTAGACGGTAAACGTTCGCTACGGTAAGCATCAAAATAGGTAAGCGAAGAAGCCATAGCCGGTACTGGAATGCCTTGCTCTACTCCTAATTGTACTACTTTACGAGTAGCAGTATGGCGTTCTTTTAGAATCTTGGCTAAGCGTTCATCTAAAATCAAATTAGGTAGATCAGGACGATCGCGGTAGGCTTGCATAATATCTTCTAGGAAAGTAGCCCGAATGATACATCCCCCTCGCCAGATACGAGCTACATCTTCTAAGCTAATACCGTAGTCAAATTCTTCAGAAGCCGCTTCCAGCAAAGCTAATCCTTGAGCATAGGTAACAGCAATAGCAAAATACAGTGCGTGCTCTAGCTCTTTTTCGGTATTTAGTCGATCTTCTTTTACATCTAAATTGCCTAAGTCTAAATCTTTGCAAGCCTCTACCCGCTGATCCTTTAGTGCTGACAAAAATCGCATGGTCACCGACACATCAATGGTCGGGATAGGGATACCTAAATCCATGGCTACTTGGGAAGTCCACTTACCAGTGCCTTTCTGCTTGGCTTTATCTAAGATTTTATCCACTAATAGTCCGTCGCCCTTATCGTCTGGCTGTTTGAAAATATCAGCAGTAATCTCTATCAGAAATGATTGTAATTCCCCCTCGTTCCACTCGGCAAATAATCGCTGAATATCTTCGTTGCTCAGGTTCATACCACGCTTCATAAAGTCATAAACTTCAGCGGTAAGTTGCATAATTCCGTATTCTATGCCGTTATGTACCATTTTTACGAAGTTTCCGGCAGATTTACTTCCCAAATAGGTAACACAGGGTTCGCCATCTACTTTCGCCGCCGCGGCTTCCATGATGGGGCGAATAATTTCGTAGGCTTCTTTACTTCCACCCGGCATTAAACTAGGACCATGTCGAGCTCCTTCCTCACCACCGGATACGCCGACACCAATATAGCGCAGGTTTTCTTTTTCTAGCTTCTCAGTACGACGGTCAGTATCTTTAAAATAGGAATTACCGCCATCGATGAGAATATCGCCGGGTTCTAGATGAGGCATCAACTCGTCAATAACGGCATCTACAATAGGGCCCGCCGGAACCAGCATCATAATTTTGCGGGGGGAAGCTAGCCGAGAAAGAAATTCGTCAATAGTCGTAACGCCATCAATTTTACCTTCGCTGGCATTTTTCAATGCTTTGGCTTTTTCAGGATCTTTATCGTAACCCACCGCGGTAAAGCCACTGTCGGCGACATTCATTAGGAAGTTACTGCCCATTACGCCCAGGCCGACCATTCCAAATTCACATTTTTCGTGTTCCATAGTTTATTTAATGGTTGATGATGAATGATGAATAATGACTGGTACCAATTACCAATCATCGTCCATTAGTCATGAATAGTTATTCATTATTTTCTAGTGCGAGTACTTTATTAAGTCGGCGAACGTGCCGTTCTTCGCCGGAGAACTTTGCGTTTAGAAATGCTTTGGTCATTTCTTTAATCAGTTCTTCGCCGAACACTCGAGCCCCAAAGCAAATGATGTTCATATCATCGTGCTCTACTCCCTGACGGGCAGAATACGTATCGCAGATTAACGCCGCACGAACGCCAGCAACTTTGTTAGCCGCGATGGAAGCTCCTACACCACTGCCACAGATTGCGATTCCTCGCTCTACTTCCCCACTCGCTACCGCTCGGGCAATCCGTTCGGCAAAGTCAGGATAATCATCTAGCGCATCGTATTCTTCGGCACCATAGTCTACTAGTGAGATTCCGTCTAGCGTTTGAATAAATTCTTTAAGCTTTTCTTTCGCGTGGAATCCACCGTGGTCGGCAGCAATACCTAGTTTCATAGTTTGGGGGTTAGGGTCAAGTAAGATGCATTGTTCCACGCGG
>CAKZPJ010000101.1 GCA_937138955.1 uncultured Flammeovirgaceae bacterium
CCAAACACGGCTTCTACCTCTTGGGGTCTTTGGCTTCGGTGAAACAACCCTCTTTCTGAGGTAAGCCGTTCTTTAGCTTGTCTGCGGTAGGTATTGAGTGGGTGATTCACCTCAATGATACGGTTGCCTGTACTTTTGTGACACATCCCTCTGAGCGGACAGCCTTAGAAGTAGCTTTACCTTCGGGTGTGGTATTGCGCTTTGGGCAGGTAGTGCCGGTAGAGTATCTGAAAGCTTTGTTATAGATGTTAGTGAGTTTACCCAAACGGATATTCTTGTATTCGCTGAGCGTAGATATTCGCAAAGGGTTTGACGGACTGTCGGGCATTGTGTTGCAACAGATGGGGGTGATGTGCTATCAGGCGATGCGTAGGTGTTTGTAGGACGAAGGAAAGACCGTTTGAAACTGCTGATCTGGGAACCCTCGGGTTTTGTACTCTATTACAAGAGATTAGAGACAGGTACTTTCTGATTACCTGCCGGTCAGCAGTCAGCAGTAGAACTATCTTCGGCCGAACTGTGGGCGTTGTTAGAAGGCTTGGATGTAGAAGTAAAATAGCGGCGAAAACGCTACAAACTTTCGGCTTGAGGGTTTGGATCTACAGTGCGCCCTCTTATGTTTGCCCCTATGAATTATGCTGCCTTACAGCAAAAAAATGAGCAACTAGAGACCGAAGTATTAACCCTGAGAGCGGAGTTGAAAGAGCTCAAGCGACTCATCTTTGGCAGTAAGCGGGGACGCTTCATCGGTTCAACTGGACAAGGGCAACTCAGTTTACTGGCTGATGAGGTTCCGGCAGCAAGCACCACTAGCTAGCAACAGACCTATCAACGCACCGTAGCCAAACCTACTACCACCTCACCCCCGTCACGGAAGCTACTGCCAGTTCACCTGCCCCGTGTGGAAGTCATACTGGAACCGGATGAAGATACCACGGTCATGAATAAGATCGGCGAGCAGGTCAGCGCAGAGTTAGATTATGAACCGGCCAAACTCTTTGTGCGTCGTTATGTATCCCCGCTATGTGAGTTAGGAAGAGAGCTTCCACTTTTCTGGCGAGCAGCGAACTGGCTGAACAAGGCTTTGTTTCCGTCGGACTTAGTGCCTGTAACAAACGAATGACCATCACTTTGCAACGGATCAATGTAAGGACCATTAGCGTAAAGAGCATCGGCTACCAGTAAAAACTCCTCCCCCGCATAGCTGTGTCTCAATCCTTTCAGCAACCGCTTAGCGGCATTGGCGTTCACAATCATTCTTTACGCATTCATCCGTATTGATAATAGGTTCGCGGCGCATAGGAAACACGTCCCTTTTATCGGGATGAACTAGTACGACAGAGAGCATCTGATGGCTGTAAGTAAAATGGCCCCGTCCTGGTGTTGCTTTTGTAAACAGTGCTCACAATGCACTTTCTTAGAAGAAAAATGCTCTACTCCATCTACTGATACAATCAGCTTGTCTTTCCAACGGCCGCCGCGGCGGTAACGATACTCCTCTAATATACGGCAGTCTTACAATACAGTATACAAACGCTGAAAACCAGTTTGCAAGCCATCAGCAGCCACCCTATCTAACACCTCTCGCATCTGCGTGTCCGATCTTATCAATACCGTATAGACGTTGTAAATTACCTTCTTCAGCTTGACTACGTCTCTCAAAGCTCAACAGCGAGGAACTCTTCAAAGAAAACATCGCAAAGGCTGAAGAAAGAACATCTAACATACTAATACTGGCATTGCTACGCCGATGATCCGGCACTGAACCGAAAACCTGTTGAACTTCACCGAGCAGATAACCGAATTGGCTCTGCTTTTTACGTCTTCTTGCTATCCATCCCATAGCAACAAAGATACGCGCCACTTACCTTATTTGCTAAACCAGGAATTGCTGGGTACTCAGCCGGTTACTTCGCAACATGCTGAAAACGAGCAGCTTGATCATAAGCTCTCCGCGTAGTCGGCTGACAGGGCGGTCAATCTGGGTAGCTTCCCCAATTTGGACAAGAATATCGTTGGGTAGCAGATTGAGAATATCTGCTACACTTTTATTACGTATTTTAGGCATCAGTATAGGGTTTCGTTCTTTGATAATCTCTCCTTATCTTACTGACTTCGAACACCTTTGTTTACATTTCGTACAGTCCCGATAAACAATGAATAATTAGCAGTGACCAGTGACTAAAAAGCAATTGAACAATCGAACCATTCAACAATGGACTTTAACTTATCCGAACATCCGCATCGTCGCTATAATCCGCTAAAGGGAGAATACGTGCTGGTATCGCCTCATCGTACTAAACGGCCTTGGCAGGGGCAGGTAGAAAAATCGGAGGAAGAAAAACGCCCGGAACACGATCCTACGTGCTACCTCTGTCCCGGCAACGAACGGGCGGGCAGTGAGAAAAACCCCAACTACGATAATACCTTCGTTTTTACCAATGACTTCGCCGCTCTCACCCCCGATAACCCTAGCGGTTCTTACGAAGAAGGTGGTTTGCTGCGCGCCCGTAGCGAGATCGGTATTTGCCGGGTCATGTGCTTCTCCCCCCGTCACGATCTCACCTTACCCGAACTGACCGTAGCCAATATCAAAAAGGTGATTGAACTATGGCAGAGCGAATACCAAACCCTAGGATCGAGTCCGCAGATCAACCACGTGCAAATTTTTGAGAACAAAGGCAAGATGATGGGTTGTAGCAATCCCCACCCACATGGGCAAATATGGTCACAGAGCACATTGCCTAACGAGGCTACCGTTGAAGGGAAAAATCAGGGCGACTACTACCAAAGCTACCAGCGCAGCTTACTAGCTGACTACCTAACGTTGGAACTAGAGCAACAAGAGCGGATTGTGCTGGAGAACGATTACTTTGTTGCGCTAGTGCCTTTCTGGGCGGTTTGGCCCTACGAAGTTATGATTATCAGCCGAAGACATATCCAAAACATATTACAATTTACCGACGAGGATAAAACTGCTTATGCTGAGATTTTGCAGCAATTGACCATTCGCTACGATAACCTGTTCGAGACTTCGTTTCCCTACTCGGCCGGTATTCATCAAGCTCCCACCGATGGGATGGACCATCTGGAGTGGCACTTCCACCATCACTTCTACCCTCCTTTGCTACGCTCCGCTGCCGTCAAAAAATTTATGGTCGGCTACGAAATGCTCGGCGACCCCCAACGCGACATCACCGCCGAAATGGCTGCCGAACAGTTAAGAAATTTGCCAGATGTGCACTATAAGAGTAAATAGGCTGGGATATAGAAGGAACATAAGGCACAAAATTTTGCTGACTTTTGTTTTCCGTATGTTCTAATTCGTAACTTATAGTATCACCAAATTCCAGAAAATGAGTATAGAAACTAGAAAGTACCAACTGATAGAAAAAATTATACGAGTATCGGATGGTCAAATTCTCGGAAAATTTGAAGCTATCCTCGGTGGATATCATCAATCAATGGATTCTATCAAGCACTTGGTTAAACCTACCCGAAGTAATACGATAGTGGAGCAACTGGTGGAAGAACAGAATTACAAAGGAGTTGATAAGGTAAGGGTGAACCAATTGATTGAGGAAATTAATATCGAAGAGCCTATTGAAGATTTGTTGAGAATGTTGTAGGATGAAGTACTTGCTAGACACTAACATTTTACTAATCTACCTAAGAGATCAGAAAACAAAAGATTACATTGATCAAACTTACCAACCGTTTGATCTTCCTAATATTCCATTAATTTCTGTTGTGTCTAAAGGAGAGCTTAGATCGATCGGTCTGAGAAACAAATGGGGTTTCCCTCGGCTACGATCATTAAATACATTTCTAAATCAGCTAGTTACAGTAGATATCAACGCTGAAGATATCATCGATAAGTACGCTGAAATAGATGCTTTTAATCAAGGAAAGCTAATCAACAAACCATTGGGAGTGACTTCTAGAAACATGGGTAAAAATGATTTATGGCGCAGTGCAACTGGATTGCTCCAACAGCATCTGTAACTGAGGCTAAACTGATGACAATGGATAGAGACTTTAATCATCTAGACAAGAAATATCTAGAATTGATAAGTATTGAACTCATAAAGTAGACGGTGAGAAATAGAGGCCAAATAATATCACTGCCGAACAAATCCGTAACCTGCCGGATGTACACTATAAGAATAAAGCTACTGAGGTGTGATAGATACGATTGTAGATAAAAGAATTAATCTCAGAGAGTACAACGATATTCAATTCCAGTTGGGCAGTCTTAATCTAAACGGAGAGATACGAATATTCCTCGATTGGATGCCGAAACCACAAGTAAAAGTGTACATCAAGGCTGAAGAAGAGAGCATAGATCTTTTTACCCACTCTGCGCTTGAAGGAAATAATATCTT
>CAKZPJ010000102.1 GCA_937138955.1 uncultured Flammeovirgaceae bacterium
TGAGTCGTCGAAATTCCTTCATTTCTTCGGCGTAATCAGCCATGAGGGGCAATACTTGGCGACGAAAGTTTCGAATACGCTCCACTTCTCCATCTTCTACGTAGTACCATTCCTCTACAGTGTATTCATCGTCGGCATTAAAAATATCGTACTCGAATACCCGGCGTAACAGGGTTACCGATCCATCGCTTACTACTTGAAATACTTTCTTCTCCATACGATCAAAGAAACCATTGGAACGATAATCAAAAGTGCGGAAAGTACGTTGCCGATCACATTCGTCAACGGTAGTAATTTCCTGGATCATAGAGGCGTGGTAGGTTAGCTGTCGTTCATCATCGGTAGTCACGATTGCCGAATTGATGAAGGAGTTAATATCAACGACACCATCTACCTGATTCTGATTCGTCAGTTTAAGACTTCCTGGATGAGGTGCCTGAGCGTGTGTAAGAGTGGTTATTGCAAATAAAAATCCGATTAGTAATGTATATTTTCTCATAGTTAGTTCGGTTTAGGTATAAATCTTACATACGTACTTATTTACAATAATATGAATATTTTTTTAAAGTTTTATATATTTTAGCTATAAATATGAGAAAAATATGAAATATCTCGGTAAAATCGGAGTTTTTGGTTGCTTAAAGCTTAGCATGCTAACCGTTTATCGTATTCTTAGCAAATAAAATGTAGTAAAAAAAATTATTTCTTACATCTTGAACATCACTAACTAGAGGGAAATATTCATTCCTTACTGAATACATTTTAGCTCGAGAGCAAGTATGGCAGCTTATTGCACAACTTCTCATTGAAGAATTTTCCTATTCTGTTACTTACTCATATTTTTCTTGACGACTAGATTTATTATCTTGGCATTTTCACCTGCAACCCTACCTCCTATGAGTCAATATACCCGCAGTAGCGACAGCCGACTAATTATTGGTCTGCTCTTTTTAATATTGGGCGTATACTTTCTGCTCAATAACTTTGATTTAATACCCTTCGCCCTTCCGCGCTATATTATATCCTGGCAGACGCTGCTTATTACCATTGGGGTGCTCATTATTTTCACTAGCGATAAGAAAGGAGGCGGTATTGTATTAGTAGCGGTTGGAAGCCTGTTCCTGATCTCCGATATATTCTATATTTCCGTTTGGGATATTGTGCGGCAGTTTTGGCCACTGGCGTTTGTACTTATTGGTATAAGTCTGCTTATTCGCCGCCAGCAGGAAAAAAAGAGGCTGGGAGAAGCCTCTTCGTTAGAAATCATTGACGAGTCAGCTATTTTAGGAAGTAACGAAAATATCGTGACCTCTAATTGGTTTCGGGGTGGACGTATCACATCAATTTTTGGTAGCAACGAGATCAACCTTACTGGTTGTCAGCTAGCCGAAGGCGTGCAAGTAATTGATGTATTTGTCTTGTTTGGAAATGCAGAGATTACTGTACCAAGTAGTTGGAATGTGAAAGTAAATGTATCACCCATTTTGGGCGGATTTGAAGATAAACGCCAATTTCACCAATCATATTCCTCAGATACTAATCAACAAGTGATTATCCGAGGACAAGTGATTCTCGGTGGTGGAGAAATTCGTTCGGCTTAAGGTTAGTGGGTAAACTCAGATTAAGGATAACGTAAGCCTATCAATAAGTTACTTTCTTTCGGATTATACTGGTGTAATAAAACAGTATCGTAGATTCCTTCGGAGTAATGATTAGCCGCAATTTTTAGTACTGGGAATAATCTATACCGATTCATTTTTTTAATTTGGGGATAATCCCAGTCATTTTCTTCGCTTACATAAGGCAATAGAAAATCTAGTGCTTTCTTAATTTTCCGTTCTTCATAATCCCAAATAGGTTCACCTAATTTCTCGGATAAAATCGCAAAATAGTAAATGGCTAATAGATTCATCGTACTGTAATCCCAGGTGCGAGTTCGGGCGAGCTCTTCGGGCTGTTTGCCATCGTCTTCTATTTGCTGGTCTACAATGAGCTTTACTCCTCTTTTCTGAAGCTTTTTCGCCAAAGAAGTTTGCTCGGTAAACAGAGCCATAGCAATCGTTTGTACAAAGTACCAAGTAGTGTGATTATTCCCATTGACTGCTTCATCTTTTCCGTGTTGACTGTTAATCAACCAATCTAGGTAGTCGCTTACCCATTGTTTCATTTGCGTTTGGTGCTGCTCCGTCCAAGCCTCAGATTGAGCAATAAGGCTGACCCCATCAACCAGATAACCAAAGTCGCGTGTTTCAATAATGCCAATGCCCCTGCCTTCGGTTCTTCCCGGAATGGCCTGACCAAAGTTAAGATTAGGGTTCATTCGGGTGGCCGAATCTAGAAACCACACTTCCAGCAGTTTAGTCGCTTTTTGAGCGTATTTTTCGTTTTCACTGTAAAAATAGGCGAGACTAAGTAGGTCAACTGCGTTAATAACTTGAACTAGATTTTTATGATCCGAGATAAGCGCAATCTCGGGGTTAACCTCGCCATCGCGACGAATATAGGGTAATCCATCTACCTTTTCGGGGTCAGGCCACCAGTATGGTCCCCGACTCATATAATCATGTTTATCATTACTACTAGCCACTACTCCTTTATCCATCACCGAAGTTGGTTGCATAGCCAACGTGGTATCAGCTCGTTGATACAGTAAATTTAATTCTGTTCGAGCAGGTGTTGGTGATTTTTAGCCTGAGAGATGTTATCTGCATTGATTAAGGTGAGGTTTTGGCTAGATACACTCCCAATGAATATCAACCCAAGAATACACATTAAGATTTGTTTCAGCGGTATTTCCATTAGTTGAAGTAATAAGAATAATTAAACATCAAGTAGCCTAAGAAAGAGTTATTAATAGCTCCTAACTCGCTGCGGATACTTTTACCGAAGCACTTTTCTCTCGGTAAAAGTTGGTGATATGCTGACTAAGTTGAGCGAACTCCAACAGAAAACCATCGTGACCATAGCCTGAATCAATAATCACCAGTTGGCTACTAGGAATATGATGGGCTAAAAACTGTTGTTCACTCGGTGGAAACAACACATCGGTTTCTATACCCACTTGCAACGTTTTGGCTTTTACCTGCTGCAAAGCGTTAATCACACTATCTCGCCCTCGCCCTACGTGGTGAGAGTCCATCGCGCAAGAGAGTGTCCAGTAGGAAAAAGCATTGAACCTTCGGGCCAACTTTTCGCCTTGGTAGCGCTGATAGGAAGAAGCGCGATAATTGGATAGCTGTTCCGACGAGGTGTCTTGCTGGGTTTTCTGATAGGTACGGTAGTGGCGATACGATAGCAAGGCGATAGCCCGGGCAGTACGCATACCCTCTAATCCTGCATCGGGTTGATCTTCAAGCCAACTAGCATCATTCTGGATTGCCATGCGCTGCGATTCGTTGAACGCAATGCCCCAGGGCGAGTGCTGAGCATTGGAAGCAATTTGGATGAGATGCTGCACCGCTTCTGGCTGCATGATGCTCCATTCCAATGCTTGCTGTCCACCCATGGAGCCGCCGATTAACGTATGAATTTGATCAATCGCTAACGCCTGCCGCAGCAAATCAAACGCTCGCACCACATCGCGATTGGTGATAGTAGGAAAAGAATGAAAAAAGGGTACATTGGTTTGAGGATTAACCGATAGCGGGCCGGTAGAACCGTAGCATGACCCCAGCATATTCACACAGATCACAAAATAATCGGCGGGGTTATACAGTTTACCTTCTCCGAATAAACCCGGCCACCAGTCCAGCACATTAGCGTTACCCGTAAGAGCGTGACAGACCCAGATTACATTATCTCGTCGTGCATTTAATGTGCCGAAAGTAGTATAGAAAAGCTGGAAGCCAGGCAATGACTCGCCCGACTCCAGAGGAAAAAATTCTGAATACTTAAATGTATGCTCTTGCACCATATTTACGCGGTCACCGGCTCAGCAATCTGCTGAAATGCCTGCTCAAGATCAGCCTTTAGATCGTCAATATGTTCAATACCGGTAGAGATTCTCAGTTGCGTAGGATGAACTCCCGACTGTAGCTGCTCCTCTTCACTCAACTGTTGGTGGGTGGTAGAAGCCGGATGGATAATCAGTGTTTTAGCATCACCCACATTTGCTAAGTGACTTACTAGCTTCAGGCTATTCACAAAAGTTTTAGCCTGTTCCAAGTCGCCTTTCAGCTTAAAGGTAAATACTCCCCCAAATCCCCGCTTCAAATACTTCTTCGCTAAATCGTGGTACTTACTCGAGGCTAATCCTGGATAGTTTACACTCTCTACTTCATCGCGCTGCTCTATCCAATTAGCTAGTTCTAGCGCGTTACTTACGGTACGTTCTACTCTAAGCGAAAGTGTTTCCAGTCCCTGTATTAGTAAGAAAGAGTTAAAAGGACTGATAGCCGGACCAAAATCACGTAACCCTTCTACTCTTGCCCGAATAGCAAAAGCAATGTTAGGCAAGCCTAATGGATTGTCAACGCCAAACACATCAGAGAATACCATTCCGTGATACCCTTCTGATGGTTCGCTAAACTGCGGAAACTTGCCACTTCCCCAATCGAAGCTACCGCCGTCGATAATTACTCCGCCAATAGATGTACCGTGACCGCCGATCCACTTCGTGGCGGAAGCGGTAACAATTGATGCGCCGTGTTCTAGAGGACGGAACAGATAGCCTCCGGCACCAAAGGTATTATCTACAACTAATGGAATACCGTGCTTTTTGGCTAAATCACCAATAGCTTCGAAATCCGGCACATTAAAACCAGGATTACCAATAGTTTCCAGGTAGATAGCTTTAGTATTCTCATCAATATGCTGTTCATATGCCGACGGATCTTCACCTTCTACAAAGCGAACGTCTACTCCAATCCGCTTAAAAGCTACTTTGAACTGATTATAGGTACCTCCATATAGGTAGCGGGTTGAAACAATATTATCTCCTGACTGGCAAATGTTGTTAAGTGCCAGGAACTGAGCTGCTTGCCCTGATGCCGTAGCCACAGCAGCGACTCCCCCCTCCAATGCCGCGATGCGCTTCTCAAACACATCGGTGGTAGGGTTCATAATTCGGGTGTAGATATTACCGAACTCTTTGAGAGCGAATAAATTGGCACCGTGGTCGGCATCTTTAAATGTGTAGGAAGTAGTTTGATAAATAGGGACTGCTCGAGATTGCGTAGTAGCGTCAACCTCTTGGCCAGCGTGAAGCTGAAGCGTTTCAAATTTTAGTGATTCTGACATAAGATATAAAGTTAGATTAGTGATTGGTCTTGAAACAGCGTATTCCGAAACGGAACATAGGATTAGCAGCAACAACAGCTACCAACGGACATACCGATAAATTGCATCGGTGCTGTGCCCTGAAGAAAGGAATGTAGAAATAATTGGAATTGCTGCATAAAAATCAACTTATATTCTTCGCCTAAGCGAATCAGGATTTAGCACCTTTCCCGATTGCGAGAGGTTGCTAGTGCTTCGTAGAGCCTGTCTCTCCGCACTTCTGTATAAATCAATGACCTTGGATCAAGGATATATTGACTTGTAGATACAATTATAGGCGTTGATGCCGTAAATAACAAACCAAATATCGTTTTTTCATAAAACGTAGGGTGAACTTAAGCTACTATTTTATATTCCGTATCGGATGAAAATTTTGTGACATTGTTGAAATAACGTGTCTCAAAAAATTGTCAAATAGTACATGATCTTCAAAAAAATAATTATATTTACTTAACATAAAAATAGTTCCGTAACAAAATTGCAATACTTGCTTTTTGTATATACACTACTTAAGCAGAGTGCGAAGAAATCA
The DNA here is from genome assembly GCA_937138955.1 of uncultured Flammeovirgaceae bacterium. GTDB lineage: Bacteria > Bacteroidota > Bacteroidia > Cytophagales > Cyclobacteriaceae > Tunicatimonas. The sequence goes on from CAKZPJ010000102.1 coordinate 5,810, forward strand.
TCTACTTGGTGCTTCAAAAGCTACACAATAGTATAAATTTACCTTATTTCAAATATCGCCCTAACTTCGTAACGTAGCTTGATTTCTTGAAACTCAATAGATGGGGCCTGATCAGATTCTGCCTGAGCCATTTCCATCCGCGCATACGACATCTCACGATAGCGAAGTGATGATTGGTTTCCGGTATTAACCTCAGTTACCTGAAGAACTCCACCTATTCTTTCGTCAATTCCTTCTAAAAGGTACTCAGCCTTTTCTTTCGCGTTTTGAAGGGCTTTGATTTTAAGGTCACGTTCGTATTCATCTCGGCGAGAGTGATCGTAACGATCTATATTAGTGCTTTGAATTCCCTTAGCATCCAGATAAGAAAACAAGCTATTGATTTCATCCAGCCTCTTAAGTTTGATTGTATACTTTTTACTGGCCAAGAACTCCTCTCGCTGCGGACGCTTACGGCGATACCAATCGTAGTTGTAGCTCTGAATATCCTCAATTCGTAAATTCTCTTCAGCTATACCAACTTTACGTGCTGCGTTATAAAGATCACGCTCTAACTTATCAATCACGACCTTCTTTTTATTATCTCCTAAATATTCTTTTAAAGTAATAGCGAAGTAGATTTCATCAGGAACAATTTCTTCTTCGGCACTACCAGTCACTTCAATTTTCTTTACCATTGTTTTTTCTTCAGATTGAGCGAAACTAGTAAGGGAGAGCCAAAATAGTAGGGTAAATGCGTATAGTATCTTTTTACTAAGCATAAATTCTTTGAGTTAAGGTTACTTTTAAATTTTAGGTAGATGGTGTCTACTTACTGATAACGCACAATTCTTCTTTTCGGTATTGCATCGATTTTCTTGTGAAACCAATCAGCTCCAAACTCTTCACCTGCTAAAATTAACGATAGCTATCCAATACCGTTATAGTTTCTGTAGCAGTTCAGTCCAATAGTATGCAACTACCTATTACACATCAGTCACTGGAAAGTATGGCCTCAGCAGAAAGTTTTGCCCGAGGAGAAGATTACTACTATCAGGATGCAGTAGACAATGTAGTTTTAGATGGGCAGCGATTTACCGCAAAAGTGCGAGGAACGTACCTGTATCTGGTTGAAATTAGTGGCTCCCCTACCGATACGTACACTAACTGTAGTTGCCCGTATGATTGGGGTGGTATCTGCAAACACATCGTAGCCGTGGGACTGGCAATTCTTGATAATAAATTTGAAGACGAATCGGATGAGTACGAAGATGAGGAGATTCTAGAAAGCGAAACCATATCACTGAAGAACTTCTCGACCTTGTTTGATCGCACCGAAGATATTACTAAGCTCGGCTTCTTACAGCAGCTTCTATCCCAAAACGCC